>JBEKPN010000009.1:0-12529 GCA_049520695.1 Dehalococcoidales bacterium
TGCTCAACAAACTGCTCTCCGTTTTCGACCAAAGCAAATTGGCTGGAAAATATCCGCAGTCCATTTTCATCTTCGCCATGATGGTGGCTTTTCTCTACAGCATCACGGCTGAATTGGTGGGACTATCGGCTATTGTGGGTGCATTCTTAGCAGGTGCATCATTTGACGCCGTTCATTTGAAACGAGCAGCCGTATTTAAAGAAGGTGCCGAGCACTTGCAGATTATTTTCGCGTCCATATTTTTTATTTCTCTGGGTGTCCTTATGGACCTGCACGTGGTCTCCGCCAGCCTGCTCTGGTTCGTGGCCGCTCTGACCGCCGTCGCCATGGTGACGAAGATAATCGGCTGCGGCGGAGCCGCCAAAATGCTGGGTTCCGGGTTACGGGAATCACTCACCATCGGGGTGGGCATGGTGCCCAGGGGCGAAGTGGCCATGATTGTCGCCCTGATAGGTCTCAATCAGAACCTTATCCCGCAGAGCACCTATTCTGCTTTGATTTTGATGAGCCTTCTTTCGACGGTTATCCCGCCGATTATCCTGAGAAACTGGCTCTTCAAAGAGCGTAGAGAGAAAGCAAAACAGGAATTAGACCCATCCTGAGTTCATGTCCAAAACTTGATTATAGGTACAGCCGTTATGTCATCTGATGCGCAAGTGATGTTTTGTACCACCCCGTATCTTTCAGTCGGTTAGCAAACGGTTAGCAAATTATATTGCATTGTTATATGTTTTATTAGTGTTATTGAGCTTTTACATTATTGGCTAATATTTCTATCATTGATACCAATTCAGGATAACCACTTGTTCGCCAGTTGTCTTCCGTTGTCGAAGCATGATAATCGTTAATAGCATCTTTCAACTTTGATATCGAATTATCTAGTTGTAACCTATCATCGGGTGATAGCAAAGATACGAGGCGATTCACTCTATTCAATGAGATTTTGATTTTCTCTTTGTTAATTACGCTGGGCGATTCTGTATTAACTTCATACGTATATTCTGATAACTCTTTGAGCGTTTCGTCACAATCAAACCCAACTATAGTCATGATTCTTTTATCAGATTGCGCCCCGAGATTAATTGCGAGAAAGCCTAGACCAGTGGATAAAAACCCTAATCCAAAATTGAGGAGTTCAGAAGGGCCCTTCATACTATCACTCAAATTTGTACCGGCATCGTTTGCGTGAGAACTAACTATTATTCCGATAATCCCTCCGATAATCAGAAGAGCAATTCCTAAATACATGAACATTGTACCGATTTCTTCACCATCGTTTTTTGCCCATGATGAGATTCGTTGGAATATCCCCCTTGCAAACTTAAACAGTACATCAAAAATTCTTTCATTGCACAATGATGAAAATATTATTAGTCCGACAAGGAAAGATAGACCTATTACCGTGAACCCTGTAGATTTGATTACAATCGTCAACGCAATGAATAATATAAGCGCGATCAAAAGAACCAACGTTCGGACTATTCGCTTTTGATATTCTTGGGGTATTAACTTTCCGAGCGCGCTGAGCATGTTTTTAAGCCTATCCTTGGCAGCGTGCAACCAACCCTCAATATGTGAGATGGCATATATTAAAGAAGTTATAATAAGGCCAAATACCACACCGCCTATTAACCCAAGGCCGGCTGAAAACCAGTTCCCGCCAATATTCATTTCTATTCTCCTGATGCCCTATGTTCAAGCAATCTATCGAGTTCAATCGCTAAACATAACGTTCTTCGTCAGATATTATATTCTCGTATTCATTGGCTTACAATGGGTTTTAGCCTACCTTCTGCGATGTTTATTTTTAGGGTCTAGCTACAATGAACCGTGTCCCAATACGTCATCTAGCGAAACGACAAGTCACAACATGTAATCATGAACTCGTTATTTAGCTTTGAACGTTGACATTATCGTTATTACAGACAAGGAAAGAAGATGAGCAATCGAACTAGCCCTGAGCGCAGCCCCAATCGCTTTACCCCCCGCTCGTTTTCCGCTAAAATGTCTGGAAGCGGGGAGAGGTGTCCGAGTGGTTCATGGTGCCGCTCTCGAAAAGCGGTTCCCGATTATATCGGGACGTGGGTTCGAATCCCACCCTCTCCGCCATTTCCATGACTCTTTCTCGAAACTTCCACTTTTCTTCCCATATAGGCTATAATAAATAGTGTTTAGCGCGGAGAGGTACTGCAGTGGTTTAACAGGCACGCCTGGAAAGCGTGTGTCGGAGTAATCTGACCGCGGGTTCGAATCCCGCCCTCTCCGCCATAAGTAACCATTCAATCGTCAGTTTGACAAACCAAAAACAATCCACTATATTCTTTTCAATTGAATATCTGAAAGGCTGAGAACAAGAATAGTAGGCCTTCAAGCGCAGCCCAGAGAGCCGGGTAAGGTGTGAGCCGGTGCTAGCGCAGAGACTGAATGGACTTGTGAGCCGCCGGCCGAAATCCGCCCGGTGCGGATAGTAGGTCTGGACGTGAGGGGAGCGTTATCTGACCCCGGGGTATCTTGCGAAGGCAACGTATCCAAATGAGATGTCCGCCTCAGGCGGACGAAGAAGGGTGGCACCGCATTAGGAAGCCTCCTGCCCCTTCAAGGGTGGGAGGCTTTTTTATTTTAAGGAGGTTGCTATGCAGTTGTGGTACTGGCCCGCATGGGCCGAGATTTATTAAGCAACAGGTTTTTTTTGACTTAGCCAATTTTAAATAACAAAAAGGAGAGAGAAAATGGATAGCATCAAGTATAACCTGTCTGAAAAGGATATGCCCACCAGGTGGTATAACATCCAGGCAGACCTGCCGGAGCCGCTGCCGCCCTACTTGCACCCGGCCACTAAAAAACCGCTGGGCCCGGCCGACCTGGCGCCTCTCTTCGCTATGGAGCTCATCAAGCAGGAGGTGAGTCAGGAGCGCTACATCGACATCCCGGAAGAGGTACAGAGGATCTACCGCCAGTACCGCCCCACGCCGCTTTACCGCGCGCGCCGGCTCGAAAAAGCCCTGGATACGCCCGCCCATATCTACTACAAGCTCGAGGATGTCAGCCCACCGGGTTCCCACAAACCCAACACCGCCATCCCCCAGGCTTACTACAACAAGAAAGAGGGCATCAAGCGCCTGACCACCGAGACCGGCGCGGGGCAGTGGGGCAGCTCGCTGGCCTTTGCCTGCAATCAGTTCGGGCTGGAGCTCAAGGTCTATATGGTTAAAGTAAGCTACCAGCAGAAGCCTTACCGCCGCATTATGATGGAGACCTGGGGCGCCAAGTGCGTGCCCAGCCCGAGCACCGATACCAATTCGGGACGCGCCGCCCTGGCCGCCGACCCCAACAACCCCGGCAGCCTGGGGCTGGCCATCAGCGAGGCCGTCGAGGATGCCGCACCGCGCGAGGACTCGCACTACTCGCTAGGCAGCGTTCTCAACCATGTACTAATGCACCAGACGATCATCGGGCAGGAGTGCCAGAAGCAGATGGAGATGGCCGGCGAATACCCCGACCTGGTCATCGCTTGCGTCGGCGGCGGCTCCAACTTTGGCGGCATCGCTTTACCCTTCGTCCACGACAAGCTGACTAAGGGAAAGAAGACGCGTATCATCGCCGTCGAGCCGTCGAGCTGCCCGTCCCTCACCAAAGGACTCTATGCCTATGACTATGGTGATGTGGCCGGCCTGGCTCCTATCGCCAAGATGTTCACCCTGGGCAGCCATTTCATGCCTCCCCCGGTGCATGCCGGTGGCCTGCGCTATCACGGCATGGCCCCCATCGTGAGCCACCTGCACAAGCTGGGCATCATCGAAGCCAGAGCGGTTCTCCAACTGCCCACCTTCGAGGCAGGCCTCACCTTCGCACGCAGTGAGGGCTTTATCAGCGCGCCGGAAACCAATCACGCCATCCGCGCTACTATCGACGAAGCCATCAAGTGCCGCGAGTCCGGCGAAAAGAAAGTCATCCTCTTCAACCACAGCGGACACGGCCATTTCGACATGTCAGCCTACGATGCCTACCTGTCCGGCAAGCTCACCGACTACGAATACCCCGCCGAAAAGGTCAAGGAAGCGCTGGCCTGCCTGCCGCAGATATAGAGACAACCCCATCGTCCATATAACAGAAGAGGGGTGGAATTCCGCCCCTCTTTCTTTTTAGCGAAACGAGTATCAGGATTGCTTCAGAATGCCCAGTGTGATTGTATATCCACCGAGCTTATGCTCTTCGGTGAAGGCATTTGCAGGCGGGGCGTCAGACCTAATTTCACGAGACAGTGTTTCGCGCTTGATGTAAGCAGCGTAGCTCTGCATCACGTTCTGGACGTAATCGTCAGACTGGTAGTAGGTGATTATGTAGTCCGCAATCTCGAATCCAGCCGTTTTGCGCATGGTCTGCAAGCGGTGCACAATCTCCCGCGTCAGGCCTTCCTTGGCCAGTTCCGGGCTGATGTTGGTATCCACTGCTACGCCGAGTTCCCCATCTTCGCAGAAGGTGCTCAGAGTGTGAGTAGTTTCGTTTATACCAATCTCGTCTGAAAAGACCAATGACTTGATGTTGAGTTCTTCCAGTATCTGATCCTCAGAGCGTTTTAATCCTTTTTTCTCGCTGGCCGACCTCACTTTGACGACGGCTGCATTGAGTGGCTGGCGTACCTTGATGGCGGTCTGCGCGCGGGCTGCACGACCCAGGCTGGAAACTTTCATTGCCAGCCGGATATCAATGGACAGGTTCTCGTCTATGAGACTCTCATCCGCTTTTGGAAAATCCGCCAGGTGCACGCTTTCCGGAGTGTCCGGGTAGACCGTCACAACCAAGTTTTGATACAGCTCTTCTGCCAAGAAAGGCATGAAGGGAGCCAGCAGTTTGGAGAGTGTTACCAGACATTTATACAGCGTCTGGTAGGCCGCCAGTTTATCGGTATCGCTCTCGCTTTTCCAGAAACGCCTGCGCGAGCGGCGCACATACCAGTTGGAGAGGAAGTCCACGAAGCGCTCGATAGCGCGCCCGGCGTCGGTGATATTATAGCCGTCGAGGTTGGCGGTAACCTCTTTCACCAGCTGGTTGAGCTCCGACAGTATCCAGCGGTCCAACTCGGATGGTTCTGGCCTGCTGGTATCCGCAGCCGGATTGTAGCTGTCGATGTTGGCATAGGTGACGAAGAACGAATAGACGTTCCACAGGATAAGCATGAATTGTCTCGTTACCTCCGAGACCAACTGCTCCGAAAAACGCCGCGCGTTACCGGGAGGGGCCGCCGTAAAGAGGTACCAGCGCAGCGCATCTGCGCCGTACTTTTGCAGCACCGGCAGGGGCTCCACGATGTTGCCGCGCGACTTGCTCATCTTCTCGCCCTGTCCATCCAGGATGTGCCCCAGACAAATTACGTTTTTATAGCACGGCCTGTCGAAAAGCAGCGTGGATATAGCGTGCAGACTATAAAACCAGCCGCGCGTCTGGTCCACGGCCTCACAGATATAGTCCGCCGGAAAACGCCCGTCGTCGAATATGCCGAGGCTTTCCGGCGTGAAGGGATAGTGCCACTGTGCCACCGGCATGGCCCCCGAATCGAACCAGCAGTCGATTACCTCGCTGACGCGCTTCATGCTTCCACCGCATTTTGGACAACTATAAGTCAGTTTATCTATGTAAGGACGATGCAAGTCAGGCAGGTTAGAGTCTGGCTGCCCCCCACCCATGCGGTTGAGCACTTCCCATTTCGTGTACTCGTTTTCCCCAACTTTCGCCTTAAGTTCAGCAACACTTCCGACACACTCCTGCGCCCCACAGTTTTCGCACTGCCATAGCGGTAGGGGCGTGCCCCAGTAGCGCTCGCGTGAAAAAGCCCAGTCCACGTTGTTAGCCAGCCAGTCGCCGAAGCGTCCTTCTTTAATATGCTCGGGGTACCAGTTAATCTGCTCGTTGCCGGCAATCAACCTGTCTTTCAGCAAGGCCGTTTTTATATACCACGACTGCTTGGCGTAATACAGCAGTGGTGTGTTGCAGCGCCAGCAGAACGGGTAGGTATGATGGACTGTTTCAGCCTTGAGCAGCAACCCTCTGGATTTCAGGTCCGATATGATGTCCTTGTCGGCGTTTTTGACGAACTTGCCGGCGAAGGGATAGCTACCCATTATCTTACCCTGCAGGTCTACCTGCTGTACGAAGTCCAGCCCCTCCACCCGCCCGGCATCGAAGTCCGCCTCACCGAAAGCTGGTGCCACGTGCACGATACCCGTGCCATCCTCCATAGTGACAAAAGCAGTGGCGATGACCCGGTAACTGAGGTTTGCATCGGGTGTCTCGGCTTTGATGACAGGGCTTGATTGTGTCCCGCCTGTTTGAAAGCGCCTTCGTTCTATGCCGTAGTCATGCGGGTTATATAGCGGCGAATACCGCAGCGAGGTAAGGTCTTTGCCTTTTACCACCGCCGCCACACGCGCGTGGCCTAAACCCACCGCTTCCAGTCGAGCGCAGGCCATGATAATGTTCTCACCCTCAAGTTCTATCACGGCGTAGTCAGCATCAGCACACACGGCGAGTGCGGTATTGCCCGGCAGCGTCCAGGGTGTGGTAGTCCAAGCCAGCAGATATAGAGGCATATGCAGATTCACGCCACAGCTGACGAGCTTGCCTACGGCGGACTGTTCAGCCACCTTGAACTTTATGTAAACCGATGGGTCGGGCGTATCGTCCTTGTATCCCTGCGCCACTTCATGGGATGAAAGCGACGTCTCGCAGCGCGGGCAGTGAGGCGTCACGCGGTAGCCCTGGTACACCAGCCCTTTACCCCACATCTGCTTGAGTATCCACCAGACACTCTCGATATAGGTGTTGTTCATGGTATTATAGGGATGCTCCAGGTCCACCCAGAAGCCGATGCGTTCGGTCAGCGCGTCCCACTCTTTTACGTAGCGGAAAACACTTTCCCGGCACTTGGCATTGAACTTATCGATGCCGTAGCGCTCGATATCCGTTTTATTGGAAAACCCGAGCTGTTTCTCAACTTCCAGCTCCACCGGCAGCCCGTGAGTATCCCAGCCGGCTATACGCGGTGTATAGTATCCCTGCATAGACTTATAGCGAGGGATAACATCTTTAAACACACGCGAGATCACGTGATGGATACCAGGTTTTCCGTTGGCGGTCGGAGGCCCCTCGTACATAGTGAAACGCTGACCCTCGCGGCGGTTTTCCACGCTGCGCCTGAAGATGTTTTTCTCCCGCCAGAAGCCCAATATGGATTCTTCCATCTGCGCGAAGTTGGCTTTGCTGCCCACTGCTCTGAACATGGCTAACCCCTTATAAAAAATAATCCCGTCCTTCGAGGACGGGTTTATACCCGCGGTACCACCCCGCTTTTCCGCTCTCCGGCGGAACACTTACTGGAGCACCATCATGCCCCGCCAGTGCTAACGGCTGGCATCCGGCCCGGCCTACTCGTCCGCCGCTCAGGCGGGTTTGGGCTGGCAGCTCGGGAGGGATTTTCAGAAAGGACGACAGGTCTGCTCGCACCGTACCAGACTCGCTGGCTGAACGCGACCCTTCTTACTCTTCTCCGTCAAGGCTTTTGGGCTGGTTATTCAGTTGATTCTATTATAGCACTTACGGGTGCTTGGGGAGTATGACTACTTTGCGGGCATCGCCGAAACCCACGCTCTCGGTGGTGACGTAGGGATGTTCGGCCAGCGCCAGATGAATGATACGGCGTTCATAGGCCGGCATGGGTTCCAGGGCACATGACCGGCCACTGACATCGACCTGTTCCGCCACATGCTGGGCCAAAGTGCGCAGAGACTCGTAACGGCGCTTCTTATAGCCATTGACATCCAGCACCAGCGGAGCGGCAAAACCGGTTTGATGAGTTACCATCAAGCGCGTGATGTACTGCAGGCAGGCCAGCGTCTGTCCGTGCCGTCCTATAAGTATTCCCAGGTCTTCGCCATTGATATCCAGGACGATGGGCGTTTCGGATTTCTCTTCATCGTCTACGATGGGATTTTCACACTGACAGAAAACGCTGGCATCCAGCCCCATGTAAGACAGGATAGTCTCCAGGCTTTCCTGGGCACTGGCGACCACTTGCTCTTCTGGTGGGATTCTGTTGGCCGTCTCGGTAACCCGGATGCGGGCGGCTTCCGCCCCAATGCCTAGCAGGCCGGGCTTGCCTTCACTTATTATTTCTATCTCAACCTGGTCGAGCCTTAAACCCAGCTGCTGCAGCGCACGGTGCGTGGCTTCATCTACCGTCCTGGCGCTTATCTCGAGCTCTTTCATTTTGTTTTCTTTGTCGGTCACCGTCACAAGGAGCAGGCGTTAGTAGATTGACGCATGACGGATTATTTCTTCGTTTTTCCAGAAGTGGGTGGCATGCGGCCTTTGCCGGAGGGCAGGAGGGCCAGCATCTGCTTGGGCAGACCCGCCAGACCACCCCATCCGCTGAAGAAATACTGCATTACGACGCGGATGATGGCGTTGACAACCCAATACAATGCCAGACCGCTCGGCACACTGATAGAAATGAAACCGAACATAATAGGCATCATAACCTGCATGAGTTGAGCTTGCTGCGCCATTTTGGGGTCGGTGGAGGTCTGTGTGGTCATCTTCTGCTGCAGCCACATGCTCAGGCCAACCAGTATCGCCAGCAGATAGTCGGGAGCGCCCAGGTTGAGCCAGAGGAAATGGGTATTGAGCGGCATGGCAGCGAATATCACAGGCCAGGAATACAGATGGTTGGAAAGGCCCAGGAAGCTCTCCGGGGTAACTGCCATGACACCTCTGATGCCCTGGTACAGGGCGATCCAGATAGGCGTCTGGAGAAGCGTCGGTAGTAAACAACCGGCCGGGCTGACGCCGGACTCGCGGTAGAGTCTCATCTGCTCCTGGGCCAGCATCTGGGCATCCTTAGCATGTTTTTTCTGCAGTTCAGCCAGCCGGGGCTGAAGGTCCTGCATAGCCTTGGTAGCCTTCATTTGTTTGCGTGTCAGCGGATACATGACCGCGTTGATGAACAGGGTTAATACAATGATGGATAACCCAAAACTGTTTCCCAGATAATGAGACAGCGCTATCAGCACGTTGGTCACTGGCTGGAGTATGATCAGGTTCCAAATTTGTCCGATATTCAAGTTATATCTTCCTCACTAAACAGCGCTAGCAATTACTTAACCCCTTGCAGATGTTCACTATCGCTAATATTACAATCCTTACTTTGTGGCTGTTACCGTCACGGTTAAGGTCGTAGTCACAGTTGTGGTAATGGTCACCGGTGGCGCGGTTATAGTTGTGGTTACTGTCACCGGAGTAGTGACAGTCGTCGCACTACCGCTCCCAGAAAGCAACCGATGGGTGGGTATGTTGCTCGCTAAGTCGATGGCATATAGCACATCGGGCTGAAGAGCATGCACCAAAACTACGCCGTCGTGCTCAGAAAGAGCCGAATTGACCACCGCGTTATTTGGCGTGATCGTCTTATTGTCCGACCCTATTATTTCGATCTTCTTCAGGTCCATCAACAACGTCTGTTTGCTAGTTGAGGCCATAAGCGAGAATATTTTCCCATCCTCAGTGGCCGCTATAACCTGCCCGTCGGATACTACAGGCGCTGCTGAGATTGACTTGCCAAGGTTAAACACAACCACGTTGGATGAATTAGCTGTACTTACGGCGTAGACCTTGCCGTCAAGGCAAGGTGCATATAGGAAGCCTTCCGAGATTACAGGCGTAGCCCAGAACCACTGGCGGGGTCCATCACCTGCACCCGCGGCGGGGTACTGCCATTTGAGATTGCCGGTAGCTTCATCCAGAGCATAAATATGGCGATCAAATGAGGCTACGTACACTGTGCCGTTATCTATTACGGGAGTGGCGATGATGGCACCCTGCGTGTTAAACGACCATTTTTTGTTGCCGGTGGCCTCATCCACGGCATAAACTTTCTTGTCAAACGAACCCACGAAGACGGTCCCGTTATCCACAGCCGGGGTGGACCATATCTTGTTGCCCGTCGGGAATTTCCAGATCTGAGCCAACGTGGTGGCGTCCAGAGCATACAGGTTGCCGTTGGAAGAAGCCACGAAAACCTTTCCCTGGTCGACCACCGGCCCGCCGACGATAGGTTTGGAATCGTCCTGATCCAACAGGATATTGGAGGATTCACTTTGCTTTGAAATGCTATAGCTATAAACCTTGCCATTATAGCCCGCAACGTAAACCGTATCGCCGGATACCACTGGCGTCCCATAGACCGCTACAATAGTTGAAGACGCAGAACAACCCAGGAAACCGCCAGAACTGGCTACTCCTTCAACAGCAGCCGTCCAATTAGTTTTTGTAAGATCAGCCAATGACAAAGCAACCAGTTGCCCCTGGCTGGAAATAGTGTAAACGCTGTCACCTGATACAGTGACGCCAGCCCAACCAGCAGCTACAGCCGAAGATGCGCACCCGCTAAGCATAATGACAATCTCCAGCAAGGCCAGTGTCAGGGCGAGGGTAGTAGCAAATATCTTTTTCTTCAAGGCAAATTTCCCCTATCAGACTCTTTTTAGTTAGGTTTGTCAGGCACAGGGTCGTAGCCGCCTTCATGCCAGGGATGGCAGCGGGCTATGCGGCGTACCCCCATGCAGATACCTTCGATTAACCCAAACCTAGCAACGGCTTCATAAGTATATTGTGAGCATGTGGGCATATAGCGGCAGGTTGAAGGCGTAACCTGCGAAAGGGTCCGCTGGTAGAGCCTAATCATCCCCAGAGCAATTTTTTTAATCATATCTTACCAACAAGCCGGCCTTTGCCAGCAGATTCAAAACGGCTGTTTTAAGCGCTTCAAACTCAGCCTGTGCCGCCTGCGGTCTGGCACTGAATATGGTATCGGTCCCGGGTTTAAGATTTAGCTGCCGTACGATTTCTCTTAACCGACGCTTCACGCGGTTTCGCACTACAGCCCCACCGACGCGCTTGCTTACAATAAAACCATAACGCGCCTGGGTTAGATTGTTCGGGCAGCTTTTAATCCCAACCAGCCCACCCCCCAGCCATTTACCCTGCCCGTGCACTCGGGCGAAATCCGCTGGTTTGTTAAGGTACTGCTCCCCTTTCATGCGTTCACCCGGTTGTAATTTAACCCAAAAGGCTCCAGAGCAATTCCGGAGAGAAAAACGGGGTTTGAACTTACTTAAACTACGGTAAGGCGCTGGCGTCCTTTAAGCCTGCGGGCTTTAAGAACATCCCTCCCGCCACGGGAACTCATGCGCTTGAGAAAACCATGCTCCCGCTTGCGCGGAATTTTCTTAGGTTGATACGTCCTCTTAGGCACTTTAACTCCTCGATAAAGACCTCACGGTCTCTATTTTTCTATTCTTTAGGCCGACGCTTCTGTCTCAACAGAAGGAATTGCCGACGCGTTTTCTGCGGCCGGTTTGGCCTCGGCGGCCGCTTTATTCTCGCCGGCGACAGTGTTGAGACTGAGCGGAGGTACTAGGCCCTGCTGATGAATGTGCTCTGGTACGAATGGCAGCAGCGCCACGTGGCGTGCCTGCTTGATGGCCAGCGCCAGCGCGTGCTGGTGACGGTTGCAGGTGCCGGTGCGGCGTCGCGGCTCTATCTTGCCACGGTCAGAAATAAAGCGACCCAGCATGGCCGTGTCTTTGTAATCGATGACCTTGGCCCTGCTGGCGCAGAAAGAACACACTTTGCGCTTGGGGGCAAATTTACCGCCCGTCCACTTGCCCGGAGGGCGTCTTCCCATAGGTCTGGCAGCTGTCTTAGTTTCAACCACGATGAATGTATCTCCTAACTCTTATAATCTTATAATTGGTTACTCTTTAACTGAAAGGCAGATCTCCTGCTTCACTGGGTTCATGTTCAGATTCTTCCGACTTCTGTTCAGGAGCACCGCCCACACCCGCGCGGTCGAGGAAGATAACTTGGTTCGCGATGACTTCGGTTCGGGAATGCTTCTGGCCGTCGGTGCCATCCCACGTCCGAGTCTGCAGCCTGCCCTCGACATAAACCAGTTTGCCCTTGGTAAGATACTGGTTGCACAGTTCCGCAAGTTTGCTCCAAGTGACAACTGAAAACCAATCGGTTTCCTGCTTCTTTTCACCCTCGGGCGTGTTGAACACGCGGTTGGTGGCGACGGAAAAGGAGGTGACTGGACTGCCGTTGGGAGTGAACCGCATCTCCGGATCCTTCCCCACGTTGCCAATAAGCATCACTTTGTTCAAGCTCACCATCGGCCAAGCCTCCTGTTTTACTCCATATTCTTCAGCAGATAGCGGATAATCTCCTCTGAGATATTTAGTCTGTTCTCGAGTTCCGGGCTGGATTCACTTTTAAGCTTGAAGTGAAGCAACATGTAGGACCCTTCGCTGAAGTGCTTGATGGGGTAGGCCAGCTTACGCTTACCCAGCGGCTTGACCTCGGCTATATTTCCGCCGAGCCCCGTGATAAACTGGCTGACGTTGGACATGGTGGCATTCAGCTTTTCTTCAGTCAATTCAGGGCTGATGACCAGCATTAGTTCATAATTCCGCTGCCC
>JBEKPN010000010.1:0-12325 GCA_049520695.1 Dehalococcoidales bacterium
TCGACTGCGGTCTCTATCAGGAGAGAGAATTCTTACATCGTAACTGGGAGCCTTTTAGCGTTGAACCGGCGTCGCTCGACGCTGTTTTATTGACGCACGCTCATCTCGACCATTGCGGTTTACTGCCCAGACTGGTAAAAGAGGGATTCAAGAAGCCCATCTATTGCACCAGCGCTACGGCCGAAATTGCCGGAATCTCTCTTCTCGATGCGGCTAAAATGCAGGAAGAAGATGCGGCATTCAAAAAGAAACGGCACGAGAGGGAGGGGCGAAGAGGTCCCTATCCCGAGTTGCCTCTTTATACTTCCGGCGATGCGAAGGCTACCATGCCGCTCTTTTCTCCAGTGGATTATGGTAAAAGCGTGCGGTTGGGGCCTGATTTGAGCGCTACTTTTTACGATGCAGGTCATGTATTAGGCTCGGCCATGATAAAGCTGGATATCCGTTCGGGCGACAAGGTTGAGACAGTCATTTTTTCGGGGGACATCGGACGATGGCAGGATCCCATATTGGAACAACCCACTCTGTTCGATACAGCCAACTATATCATTATGGAGTCAACCTATGGCGGTGCGGCACATGAGACCGAGGAACAAGCTGCACAGCGCCTGACCCAAATCATCAATGATACCATTAAAGCCGGGGGTAATATCGTCATCCCGAGTTTTGCCTTTGAGCGTGCTCAAAACGTGCTTTATTATATCAACAGGTCTTTGCTGGCTCACCAGATTCCGAACTTACCCGTCTTTTTGGATAGTCCCATGGCAATCGATATTACCACAGTTTTTAGCCACCATCCTGAGCTACTCAATCAGAATATTCGCGGAATGATCGCCACAGGTCATTCTCCATTCGAATTTCCTGAGTTAACTCTGGTAACCAGCGCCGAACAATCCAAGGCCATAAATAATATCAGGGGTTCCACCATCATCATTGCGGGCTCTGGCATGGCAACCGGTGGACGCATCAAGCATCACCTGGTGAATAATATCACACGCCCGGAGAGCAGCATTGTCTTCGTGGGATACCAGGCCAAGAATACGCTGGGACGCCAGATAACGGACGGGGTCAAAGAAGTACGAATATTGGGGCAGAGCTACCCGGTGCGCGCCCGCATCGAGAAACTCGATGGTTTCTCCGCGCATGCTGACAGCGATGAGTTGCTCAAATGGCTCTCGGCGTTCAAGCAGCCGCCACAGCGCCTCTTTATAGTTCATTCAGAACCGGCCACCGCGCAGAAGTTTGAAGGGCTGGTGGCTCAAAAGTTCGGCTGGCAGCCCGTCATCCCCGAGTTTAAGAGTGAGTATGTCCTCTGAGCATCTTATGCCGGACAAACCCTGCTGCATTACTTTCGCTTATCATATATCCTGCGTGGAGGACATGTCCGGGATTGCCGCGGCGTCTGCCTCAGGCGATTTCCTCTCTATGACACCTCAACCCACTGGCACAAATCCCTGCGATGTGGTTTAATTCTCTAGCAATCTCCAGGAAGGAATTTGAATAACATGCGTATCTCTCAACTCTTCGGCAAAAGACTGCGTGAAATCCCCTCTGAGGCCGATACTGAAAGCCACCGCCTGCTGCTGCGGGCCGGCATGATCAGCCAGCTCGTGGCTGGCGTCTATTCCTATATGCCCCTCGCCCTGCGCACCCTGCGCAAAATAGAAAACATCGTGCGCGACGAGATGAACCGGACCGGCGCCCAGGAGGTGCAGATGCCCTCGCTGCAACCTGTGGAGCTGTGGCAGAAGTCCGGGCGCGACGTGGCTATGGGGCAGACGCTCTTTCATCTTTCGGACCGCAAGGAGCGCGAGCTGGTGCTGGGACCCACCCACGAAGAGGTGGTCACCGACATGGCAGCGCGCAACGTGCAGAGCTACCGCGACCTGCCCTTCACCCTCTATCAGATACAGACCAAGATGCGCGACGAACCCCGCCCGCGCGGCGGCCTCATCCGCGTGCGCGAGTTCACCATGAAGGACGCCTACAGCTTCGATGCCAGTGAGGAAGGTTTGGACGTCATCTACAAAAAGATGGTGCAAGCCTACAAAAACATCTATAAGCGCTGTGGCTTGCCCACTATTCTCATCGAGGCCGACAGCGGCGCTATCGGCGGCAAGGACTCGCAGGAGTTCATGGCCGTCACCGAGATCGGCGAGGATGAAATCATCATCTGCGACAGCTGCGAGCTGGGGGCCAACGTGGAAAAGGCCGTTAGCATAAAACCCAAAGCGGAGTGCAATCCCATCCTCGACATGGAAGAGGTATCCACACCCGGCAAGGAGACTATCGAGGATGTGGCCATCTTCCTCAAAGTCAAACCCACCCAGACGCTCAAGGCTGTTTTCTACATCGCCGACGGCGAGCTTATCTTTGTCGTCATCCGCGGCGACCTGGAGGTCAATGAGGTCAAGCTCAAGAAGGTGCTGCACGCCGCCGACCTGCGCCTGGCGACAGATGCGGAGGTCAGGGCCAAAGGCATCGTGCCAGGCTCGGCCTCGCCTGTTGGCATCCTGGGCGTGCGCGTGGTGGCCGACGAGTCGGTCAGCTCTGGCAGCAACTTTGTGGCGGGAGCCAACAAGCAGGGCCGCCACCTGAGGAATGTCAACTACCCGCGTGACTTCAAGAGCGAAATGGTGGCCGATATTTCCAGGGCCAGGGCAGGTGATGCCTGTTCGACTTGCGGGGGCACGTTACGCAGCGTGCGCGGTATGGAAGTGGGCCACGTCTTCAAGCTGGGAACGAGTATCAGCGAAAAACTGGGGGCCAGTTTCGTGGACGAGAGCGGCACAAGCCATCCCATCATCATGGGCTGCTACGGCATCGGCATCGGGCGGCTCATGGCAGCTGTCATCGAGCTCAACCACGACGACAAAGGCATCATGTGGCCGAAGAGTATAGCGCCTTATCAGGTTTACCTCTGCCCGCTGTATATGGATAACGCCGGGGTGGTCAAGCAAGTCGAAAGTCTTTATAACGAGTTGAGCGGCATGGGTATCGAGGTGCTCTACGACGACAGGACGGAGTCACCCGGCGTGAAGTTCAACGACGCCGACCTGCTGGGCATCCCCATACGCGTCACCGTCAGCCCGCGTTCGCTGGAAAAGGGCAGCGTGGAAATCAAGCTGCGCAGCGAGAAAAAGGCGGAGTTGGTGGGGCTGGGGGAGGCGATAGCAAAGGTAAAAGCCCTGCTAGAGGAATAGGGGCGTTGTCATTCCCGCGAAAGCGGGAATCCAGAAGTAGTCCGTCGTACTCTGGATTGTCGGGTCAAGCCCGACAATGACACGAGGTTACGCCCTGAGCACAGCCCCCAGTTCGTCGCCCAGTTTCTTGAGGATGGCGCTGAGCACCTTATCCACTTCGGTGTCGGTGAGGGTATGGTCGGGGGACTGGAAAGTCAGGCTGTAGGCCAGCGACTTCTTGCCCGCCGCCACCTGCTTGCCTGAATACACATCGAACAGCACGACCTTACTCACCAGCATGAAGCCCTCTATGATGTCCATGACCTGCTTGTGGCTAACGGCCTCGTTCAGCACCAGCGCCATATCCCGCATGACAGCCGGGAAGCGCGGCAGCGGCTCGTAACGCGCAGACTCTAGGGTATAAGGCATGAGCGCGTCGGCATTTATCTCGAATAGGTAAGTTCCGGCGGGTAACTCGAACGACTGCGACACCTTCGGGTGAACCTCACCCAGCACACCGATCTGGGTGTTGCCAGCCATGATAGCCGCCTGCCTGCCACTGCGCAATCCCGCATCGGTGCTTTCAGTAAAGCTGGCGCTCATGCCGAGGGCAGCCATCAAGCCCTCAACAGCCCCCTTGGCATCGAAGAAGTCCACCAGCTCTTTGCGCCCCTGCCAGACCTTTTCAACACCGGTGCTGGTAAGCACGCCGCAGAGCATCTCCGGCTCTTCGGGCAGGTCATTGGGACGAGGTAAATAGATGTGCCCGGTCTCAAACAAGAGGATAGCTCCTGCCTCGCGCCGTATGTTAGAGGCCAGCGCCGCCAGCACGTTGCCGCGCAAACTCGTGCGCAGACATTCCTGCTCGCTGCTCATGGGATGGGCCACGCGCAAAGGTTCGATTGTGACCGGAGCGTTTAAGCCCTTCTCCAACGTCTGTCGATCAGTCAGGGCGTAGGTAATTATCTCCTGGAAGCCGAAGCCGGCCAGTGCCTGGCGCATCTTGACACGCAGGCTCAGCATGGGGTTGGGGTTCTGGGGAGGCATGCTGCCGGAGAGAAGCTTCTCGGGAATCTGTTCGTAGCCCATGATGCGGGCGATGTCTTCGATGAAATCAGCATCCATCTTCAGGTCGCTACGCCAATAGGGAGCGCTGACGGCAAACTCGTGTTCGGAGCGCCGCTTGACCTGGCAGCCCAGTGACACGAGCGTTTTCTCAATCTGTGAGGATGCGACCTCCAGTCCCAGGATGCGCTTGACCTCGGTCGCAGTGAGGGAGACAGGTAAAATTTCTTTGCGGCCGGGATAGTGGTCGATGATGCCCTCGGCAGCTTTGCCTCCGCACAGCTCCACCATGAGCTGCACGGCGCGCCTAGCGGCGGGGAGCGTGAGCTCCGCCCTGATGCCCCGTTCGAAGCGTGCCGACGCCTCGCTTTGCAGCTTGAGCCGTACGGCGGTGTTGTGAATGCTGGAGGGCTTGAAACTGGCCGATTCCAGCAGGATAGAGGTCGTGGTGGGTGTCACCTCGCTGGTGGCTCCGCCCATTACCCCGGCCACGGCAATGGCGCACTTGGGGTCAGCGATAACGAGGGTATCGGCGGTCAGTTTGCGTTCCACCCCGTCGAGGGTGGTCATGACCTCGCCTTCGGACGCGCGGCGGATGATGACCTTGCCACAGCCTATCCGGTTGTAATCGAAGGCGTGCAGCGGCTGGCCGTATTCCAGCATGACAAAGTTGGTGATGTCCACCACGTTGTTGATGGAACGCACGCCGGAGGCGGCCAGGGCTTCCTTGAGCCAGCGCGGCGACTCGCCGATTTTTATGTCGGTCACCAGCGCGGCGCAGTAGCGCGGGCAGAGCTCGGAGTCGGCGATCTCTACCGAGACGCTTTCGCCGATGGAGGGTCCGGCGGGCATATAATCAAGGTCCGGCTCGCGCACTATAGCACCGGTAAGGGCGGCCACTTCGTGGGCAATGCCGAGGACGGAGAGCATGTCGGGGCGGTTAGGCGTCACCTCCATGTCGAAGACGACGTCGCCCATGTAATCGGAGAGCTTGCCCCCCAGAGGCGCGTCAGGTGGCAATACCAGAATTCCCTCGTGGCTCCCGGAGAGGCCAAGCTCCATCTCGGAGCAGACCATGCCCTCAGACAGCACGCCGCGTATCCTGGAGGGCTTGAGAGTTATCTTCTGGCCTGTGTGTCCATCGATAAGGTTGGCCCCAACACGGGCGAAGGCAATTTTATCGCCGATTACCAGATTGGGCGCGCCGCACACCACGGTCACCTGTTCGCCTCCCAGGTTGACGGTCGCCAGGCGCAGGCGGTTGGCGTTGGGGTGGGGATTGACGGCGGTTATCTGGCCCACGAAGACATTCTCCCAGCCGCCGATGACCTCTACATGGGCTACCTCAGTACCGGCCAGCGTCATGCGCTTGGCCAGCTCCGCCGGATGGAGGTTTATGTCAACGTACTGCCTGAGCCACTTCAGCGAGCACTTCATCTAAAACTGCCTCAGGAAGCGTAGATCGCTTCCGTAGAAAAGCCGTATGTCCTCTATGCCGTAGCGCAGCAGCGGTATGCGCTCGATGCCCATGCCGAAGGCGAAACCAGAGTACTTTTTAGGGTCGATGCCCACGCCTTCCAGCACGCTCGGGTGCACCATGCCGGAACCCAGCACCTCTATCCAGCCGCTGCCACCGCATAGACGGCAGCCGTCGCCTCGGCAGACGGCGCACTCGACGGCCATCTCAGCGCCGGGCTCCACGTAGGGGAAAAAGTCGCAGCGGAAGCGCACCCTGCGGTCCGGGCCGAAGAAGCGACGGGCGAACTCGTGCAGCGTGCCCTTGAGGTCGGCCATGCCGATGCCCTCATCCACCGCCAGACCTTCTATCTGGTTGAACATGGAAAGATGCGTGGCGTCGGTGGCCTCGTAGCGGTGCACGATGCCGGGCACCACGATGCGGATGGGCGGTTTGGTCTTTTCCATGGTGCGCACCTGCATGGGCGAGGTGTGCGTGCGCAGCAGCATCTGCCAGCCGCGGTCGTTGGGAGGCGCGTCTATCCAGAAGGTATCGGTGGCGGCGCGCGCCGGATGCTCCTTGGGCATATTGAGCATGTCAAAGTTGTAATAGTCCCACTCAACTTCCGGGCCTTCCAGCACCTGGAAACCCATGGCGGTGAAGATGCTGCTTATCTCGCCGAGCGCCTGGCTGACGGGATGGAGGCGCCCCCGCGGGAAGGGGCGTCCGGGGAGTGAAATGTCTATGGCGTCCTTTGAGGCCGCTGAAGCAATTCCCATCTCACGCAGCGCTTCCTCTTTAGCCTTGAAGGCGGATTCGAGCTCTATCTTGAGGGTATTGCTGATAGCTCCAGTCTCTTTGCGCTCTTCGATGGAAAGGGCCGCCAGCCTGCGCAAAATCTCGGTGAGTTGGCTCTTCTTGCCCAGATAGCGCACGCGCCACGCTTCGAGTTCGGACGAGAGCGTAATAGCCGCCAGCTCGCCCAGGGCTTTTTCCCGTAAATCCGTAATCTGCTGCCTGATATCCATGATAAATCTGAATAAGGATTATAGGTTATGCAGGCTGGGTGGTCAAATAAAACAGAGGGATGCTCGTCACACCCCTCTAATTGATTTTGCTCCCAATCTGACATTTAGGATTTTCCGTGCAGGTGGTCTATGGCCCACTGCACCCAGTCGGTTGAGGGGTCGAGGGTAACATTAGGCGTGATGCCCGTTCCCTCGATTAGATGGCCGTTGGGTGTGAGCCAGCGGGCGATGGTGAGATAGATGGCGGAGCCGTCGGGCAGGACTTCAAACTGGTCGACACTCCCCTTGCCGTAGGTTACCTCCCCGGCGACAACGGCGCGGCCGTAATCCTGCAGAGCACCAGTCAGCACCTCGCTGGCGCTGGCGCTATTGGAGTTGACCAGCACCACCATCGGCAGGTCGGTGGTCTGTGCCTGTTTTGTCGCCTTCACCACATCCTCAGAGCCGTCGTTGTACTTGACGGTGAGAATGGTTCCAGTGGTGATAAAACGGCTGGCCACGTCTACCACCACATTCTCCGGCCCGCCAGGATTGTCGCGCAGGTCCAGTACAATACCTTTAGCCCCATTGGTAGCCATCTCCTGGAAAACAGGCGTAAGCTCGTCGTTAGTGGTGTCGGTGAACTGCGAAATATCAATATAAGCGATATCGCCCATCATCTTGAAAGAGACGCTTGTGATATTGGCGCGAGTGATGGTGAGCAGAACCGATGTTGTCTCCCCCGGGTGCTGCACGAGCAGGGTTACCTGCGTGCCCGCGGCCCCCTTTACTTTAGCCACGACATCTTCGGTAGTCATACCGCTGGTGGAAACGCCATCTATCTCCAGGATAACATCTCCAACTTGGAGTCCTGCCGCCTCAGCCGGGAAACCGGGATTGACCAAAGCAATGGTAATCTGTCCGTCGGTCGTGGTGACTGAAGCCCCTATGCCTCCGTACTGGCCGGCCAGATTGTTCTGAAGCTGCTGGTAATCCTGGGCGCTTAAATAGGCCGAATGCGGGTCGTTAAGGGTATCCATCAAGGCCTGAACGGCCGCCTGGCTGAGAGCCGAGGAGTTTACCGCGGAAGGATCAACATAGTCCTGCTGGATAACGTTCCAGGCATCCTCGATGGTGGCCAGGTTTTTATCGCTGGGGGGGGCAGCTCTGCCCAGGTTGTAACCCAGATACAGCACCGCCAGGATAAGTGCGGTGGACATGAGCAAGAACCATATTCTTCTGACTGGTGAAGGCATAGGGATTCTCCTTTGGAAAGATGTTTTTCAGAAGTGAACGCTGGTTATAGTGTAGCAGTAAAAACTGATAGGGACAAAAGCTTGATCATCTGGTTTGATGAAAACGGGGTGGGGCGGGTGTACGAAGCTTTCATGGTTTGACGTGAGTGATATAATACGTCAAGTAATTAGCAGCAGTTATTAGAATGAAAACTAAAATCCTAGCTGTTCTTTTTTTGACGACGTCATTCTTAGTTTTGCTCGCTGGGTGTGAGACTAGAATATATAATTATCCTGAGCACCACAACTTTAATAAATGCACACCAACTATCGTTTTTACCTCGCCCACCGTAACCGTGACTGAGACAGTTACACCCACTCCTTCTGAAACACAGACTACTAAGAATATACAATGGTTAAATATCCCATTTTGGTTCGCAGGAGTCTTGGGTTTAGTAGGGGGATTTGTCCTTTGGGGACTTTGTTACTGCGTTAAAAAATATACCCCTCGTTTTAAGAAACCGGATGCTTTTAAAGAAACAAAGCCGGTTCCGCCGAGTAAATTGACTAACTGGATGAAGAGTCACCCCATAGTTGTTTTTATTTTTATTTTTTCCATTATTGTGGACTATTTGATGATATTTACAACTCTATCAAAAAGCACTAATTCGCTAGGAATTTTATTATTAAATATCGGTTTTAGCTTGCTTTTCTTTATTGCACTATTGAATAGAAGAGGTCAGACTCAGCTACAAAACGCTTCAACAATGATGAACGAAAGGCCGATTTCATTTGCCACAAAATGGGGGAAAAATATAGGCGTCCTTCTTATGTATACCGGGGCTTTTTTTCTCCTCATTACTTTTATTGTTTCTATGAGTGGTAACACGGATGTAATCACCCCTCTCAGCATTGCATTGGCCTTTTTTGCGACGGGGGTTGGATTCATAGCATTGCAAATCAGTCAGGAGTCCGATAATAAAATGGCGGCTATGGCTGAAACGCAATATAACGATAAAATGGTAGATCTATTGGTTTCAAAAGATGTCATCACCGCAATGTTTTTTAAGACTACGGAAAAAAGTGATCTTGAGGAGATACTTTATAACACTAAGTCAATAATTTGGCTAAAACCTTGGCTAAGCAAGGATGAATTTACACGTTTCAAGAAGCTCGTTGAGGAGATATTGAGTAATGCTGATAACGTTAAACTTAATCTGTCATCGATTGTTGGGATGCAAGCGGTAGACAAAGAATGGAATAATAGTCCTTATCCCGGTTTCCTACAAGAATTAAACGAAATATATAAAACTATTTAGAAAAGCGGCCAAGTAAACCTGTAAGCCGAGTTCTGTATCCGCCAGAGGCGGACGGCGACCATCTATCTAGGCCTCCCATTGCTGGAAGGGTCATGCGACCAACCCGGGGAAAGGCCGGGCACCCAGGTCCCCCTATTTGGTCTTGCTCCGGATGGGGTTTGCCCAGCCGGCCGGTCACCCGGCGCGCCGGTGAGCTCTTACCTCGCCATTTCACCCTTATCCGCCTGAGGCGGACGGTATGTTTCTGTGGCACTAAGCCGTAGGGTCACCCCTCCTGGACGTTATCCAGCATCCTGCCCGGTGGAGCTCGGACTTTCCTCCCGCCTGAGGCGGGCGGTCGCCCGGTTTACTTGGCCGTATATACTCTATCGGAGAGAATGGCTTATGTCAACGGGGAGGAATTGTTAATATCCAAACTGGCAGGAAATTTCTGCCGCTATGTTTGGATATGTTTCCACATGTGGTAGCTGGAGGTGACGTATCCCAACTTCTGGTAAAAGGCAAAAACCCCGCGGTTGAACTCCCAGACATTGAGTTCGATGGTATCGATGCCGCGCTCACTCGCCCAGCGTTCGGCAACCTGCATCAGAGCGCTGCCGACCCCGCTTTTCTGGTATTTCCCGGCTACGGCCAGGTCGCGTATCTTGACATAGCGCCGGGGTTTGAGCATCCCCAGTTTTTCGGCCTCTATTATTGACAGGTGGATATAGCCCAATATCGCAGAATCTCTTTCAGTCACTAATAGCACGTCACGTGGCTCGGCAAAAATGGAGTCAAGGTCATGCACTTTTTCTTCGTAAGACTCCTCGCGAAAAACCTGCGGAACCCCGTCAACGTGCTGCTTCTCCAGTTCGGCGATTATTTCGATAAGTGCGGGATAATCGGTTTTAGTAGCGCGGCGTATATTGATTTTGGGAGTCCCGTACAAATCCTGAGTTCTTTTCCCATCCAGCGCCTGATTGGCCAGCCTGTCGGCTCGTGTGTTCTTTTCACGCGGGATGTAGCTTACAGTCAGCGCGAAGAGCCTGGAGCGCAACGCCTCTACTCTCAGAAAGAGTGGCTTGAGGGCTTCGTTCTTGACTTTGTAGCGGTTGGAAATCTGCTTTACGACAAGCTCAGAGTCGGAGCGCAGCTCGACGTGCGTCGCACCCAGCTCCAGAGCTTTTTCCAAACCCGCGATGATGGCGCGGTACTCTGCCTGATTATTGGTGGCTTCGCCCAGGCATTGCGAGATGGTAACGGTTGCGCGGCCGCTTTCGTCCTGGATAACCACGCCGATAGCGGCCGGGCCGGGGTTGCCGCGCGAAGCGCCATCGGTATATATAACCAGCTTTTTGACTATCATTTCATTCGAAGAACAGGATGCGGCTGCAACTGGAGCACTGCACGACCTTGCCGCTCCTGGCGCGCTGCAACTCGGCGCTGGAGAGCGAAATGCGGCAGCGCCCGCAGGTGCCCTGTTCGACCCTGGCTACTGCAATGCCCAGGCGCTTTTTCGAATCGGAGTAAAAGCGCGCCTCGTCAAGGGAAATTGACGTGACAGCCTGAGCGCGTTGCTCTTTTAAGGTTGCGAGTTTGACAGTGAGCTCGTCAATCTGTGCGTGCAGTGCCTTGTGTTCTTCACGCAGCCTGCCCTCCACGGCCTTGAGTTCAACGTCCAGTTTTTCCAGATGCGACTGGACGGCCTCGATCTTTTCCATGAGGGTCATGGCTTTTTCTTCCAGCGGGTCGCGCTGGTGCTTGAGGCTTTCCAGTTCCTGCTGCAGGCTGGTAAGCTCCTTGGAATTGCGCACGCGCCCGCTGTAAAGCGATTCGTTGGTGACGGTTATTTTGGCCGTAATATCGGAGATGGCCCAGTCGTTCTCTTTCTGCTGCTGGAGCAAACCGCTTAGCTCTGATTGCGACTTTTCTATCTTGGCTTTCGCCTGACGCAGTTCTTCGTCCTCGTTGAGCCTGGCCTGCGCGCGGGCAGAAGACTGCTCTGCGGACTCTATTTCCAGTTCGAGACACTGTAGCTGGTACAGCTGGCGTACGCTCATGAAGCTATTTTAGCGGGCGAAAGCTCAAATAGCAATCAGGCTCCGGGTTGAAAAAACTCAACCGTATAAAAGAAACGACTCTCTGGTTGGTGCAATCACATGAAGAGACTGCCAGTCGTTTTTCCCTGCCCGGAACAGGCAAAACCTTGTTAAAGCACTTCTGCCAGGAAGGTAGAAAGAGCCTGCATACCAGCCAGGAGGATTTTGAGAGATTGCAGCGGGTCGCCGGGAATTTCGAGGCTGTGGTCAGCGCCTTCAGCGATCCAGACCTGGACCGCCACGCGGTCTTTGATGCGCTGCATGACGTGTGGGTCAAAAGTTTTGTCACCGCTGCCGGCCATGAAAAAAGATGGGCCAGCATGCTCCTGGGCAGCCTTGACCACCAAAGAGTCATGCAGCAGCGGGGTCAGCCAGATTGTAACGGCGGGGTCAAGTCCGGCGGATTGGGCGAGGAGGAGCGCCATGGAGAGCGTCCCGATAGACTTGCCAGCCAGGATGACCTGCTGGTAGCTGCCGGCTGCCAGGCCGGCAGCCAACCCGGCGCGGGTATCGTGCGCCATCCAGGATAACCGTCCTTCGACCGGGGCGTTTTGAAAGGCAGGCTCCTGGTAATCCGGGCGAAGCTGGAGCACGTCGGCGCCATAGAACTGCAAGACCTGGGTGGTGTAATAGATCATGGGCATGTCTACGTTGTAATTGATGCCGGGTAGAACCAATGCCAGGCGGTTGGCTGCCTGTTTCTGCCTGAGGAAGCGGTTGGGGAGTGGCTGGCCGTTCGCAGCGGTGATGGGAAGGGTGGATCGGGGGGACATGGGGGGTTCCCTCACCCCTCTCCCGGAGGAAGAGGGGAAGATGAGGCGGACTGTTTGTCAGAAGGAAGAAGAGTGCCGGCGCGCAAGGCTTCCATGGCGGTGAAGGTGGCGCGGGTGACGCCGATCAGCTCTTCATAGGGGATCGGTGGAGGGCCGCCGGCTTTAATGGCCGAGAGGAATGCTTTCCAGGCGGCAATATGGCCTTTATCC
>JBEKPN010000011.1:0-12305 GCA_049520695.1 Dehalococcoidales bacterium
CGGGTCCGGGGCATCCGCACGGAACGCGTCATCGTCATAGCTTTGGGTCTCATATTTAACCAGCTTATCATCGCCCTGTCCGTCGTGTCGGTGTTGAGCCTGATCACAGCGACTCAGAGATTATACGTCACCTGGCGCAAACTACAGCCGGGCAAATGAGAAAACAACTCAATACAATATCGGTGGGTTGAGAGGGTTAAGAAAAGGGGGATGTCATGCCTGTTCTAGCGATAGTCGGCGGCCAATGGGGAGATGAAGGCAAGGGCAAGGTGGTGGACCAGCTTGCCGAGAAGGCCGATGTGGTGGTGCGCTTTTCCGGCGGTGACAACGCCGGCCACACTGTTATCAATCATCTTGGCGAGTTCAAGCTGCACCTGGTGCCCGCCGGCATTTTCTCAAGCCGCGTTATGTGCGTCATCGGCAACGGTGTGGTCATTAATCCGGCTGTGCTTATGAACGAGATAGCCGGGCTCAACAAGTCGGGCGTGGACACCCGCCGTCTGGCCATCAGCGACCGGGCGCACCTGGTAATGCCGTATCATATCCTGCTTGACGAGCTCGAAGAAAAATCTCGCGCTGGCAAGGCTCTGGGCACCACCAAGCGCGGCATCGGCCCGGCCTTCGCCGATAAGGCCAACCGCCTGGGCATCCGCACCTGCGACCTGCTGGACAAGGCGGCGCTGAAAGAACGCCTGGCTATGGTACTCGAAGGCAAAAACACGCTCTTTACGAAAGTGTACGGGGTACCGCCCGTATCCCTGGACGAGATTTATACCAGGTATTGCGAATATGCGGACTTTCTGGCTCCGTTTATTAAAGATACAGCCGCTTTGCTCGATGAGGCCATTAGCCGCAAGCAACTGGTCATCCTTGAAGGCGCGCAGGGAGCTCTGCTCGACCCCGATTTCGGCACCTATCCCTACGGCACGTCATCCTCTCCGCTTACAGCCGGGGGTTGCCTGGGGGCCGGCATCGCGCCCAATAAGATCGACAGCGTGCTGGGTATTTTCAAAGTCTATTGCACTCGCGTCGGCAACGGCCCCATGCCCACAGAGATCAACGATGCAACGGGGCAGAGCATCCGCGAAATCGCGTATGAGTACGGTACCACCACGGGACGCCCACGACGTATCGGCTGGTTCGATGCCGTGGCCGCGCGTTTCAGTTGCCGCATCAACGGTCTGACCGCCGTGGCGCTCACCAGACTGGATGTGTTCGACACCATGCCCTCTCTGAAAATTTGCACGGGTTATGAACTCGACGGCGGGCGTATAGATTACTTCCCAGCCAGCGTAGCCGAACTGGAGAAGTGCAAGCCCATTTATGAGGAATTGCCCGGCTGGCAAAAGCCTATCACCCACGTCCGGAGTTTCAAGGATTTACCCAAAGAAGCGCAGCAGTACGTCAAACGCATCGAGGAACTAATGAGCTGTTCGGTGAACATGGCTTGCTGCGGCCCTTCGCGCGAGCAGGTCATTGAGCTAAAATCTGTAATATAAATTTAGTGGTTTTAGAAAAGGAAAGGGGGAGTCAGATAGCTCCCCCTCTTCGTTTAAATGTTGACTAGGGCAGGGGCAAGGGATGGGATGGGGGTGGGCTGCCGAAAGTCGGCCCTTGTGTTAGGACGTCTGTGGTCGGATCAATTGAATAAACAATTCCGCCTACCACTGCCACGTTCCAAGAGTATATGTAGGATGAATCCCAATCCAGACAGGCAGGCAGAATGTAGCCGTCTCTCAGGGCTTTTACTTGAAGGATGAAGGCTTTCGAATATCCCGAATATGATGCATATGCAGGATTGGTATTGGTATCATCCTTGGCTAGCCAGGCTGTTAGCTCGGCTAAAGTATCGAAATGCCTGGGATCTTGAACTGTTTTTAGAGTAGCTGCTTGCGTAGTATTAGTTATGAGTGCAGCAGCTAGGTCGGAATTGGCTTTATCTAGGCTAGCCTGGGTCGATGTTACCTTGGCGTTGGCAGTCGCGAGATCTGAGGTAAGGCTGGTTACCTTTCCGTTGGCGGTAGCAAGATCAGCGGTGAGGCTGGTAACCTTGCCATTAGCCGTGGCCAGGTCAGCGGTAAGACTGGTAACTTGACCGTTGGCGGCGGTTAGTTGTGTTTGCAGGGTGGCGACATTGGCTTTCTCGGTCGTCAGTTGCCCTTCCAGACTGGTGACGTTGGCTGTAAGCCCGGTTATCCGTGTATCAGCTTCGTTGAGTTTGCTCACTTCCTGCTCGTAAAAGATGCCAAGCGCTATTAAAGCCACTACTAATAGAGCAGTGATGGCGTAGAAAATGGTGTTTCGGTTTGACCTTGGAGTTCTGGCAGGCTTTGTTCTGGATTCCTCCCTGGCAGAGCTAGCCTGAGCGATGCTTGCTGGCTGTTCCTGTTTTGCGGTATCCCTCGGCATGGGAGCAGGTTGTCCCGTCGGTGGTGGTGAAGCGGTGCCCATATTCGCCCCGCAGTTGCCGCAGAAATGATGATAATGCTCGACCTTGGAGCCGCAATTCCCGCAGAACTGGCTGGTTGTTTCAACATGTGAGGAGAGAGCTTCAGCCCGCGCTCTACAATTTTCTGCCAGACGCAGGTCGCCCAGTCTTTGATAACATTCAGCCAGGTGTGTGTAAAACCTTGGGTTCGCGGGTGAAATCTTGATGAGTTTATAATAAATATCGCGTGCTTTTTTATAGTCGCCTTCGTAAAAGGCGTCAAGCGCTCTATTCTCAAGTCCTGTTAAGTCTTCCATGTTATCCTCCATAGGTTTTACAGTGTTCTTTGGCAACAACACTTAAGTTAGTTTATTTCATTGCCAATAACCCGGAACTTTGTCTTTGGGGTTAATAAATGCCGATGGTACTGAAGGCACCGACAGCATCTTTGACGCCATTGGCACAGGAATCGAATAAGTCGGAGTGATCGTCCACCACGCCGTATTATACGATCCGGTGGAATCGGCAACATTATAGTTATATTCCATTGGAATTCTAAAAAGACCATTGGGGCGTCCCGCGGTAGTTCCCCAGCTGTTCAACATGATCCAATAGTGTTTGCTTGGATCCGGGTCGCTGTCATCATATCCTACGCAGAGCACGGCATGGCCACCTCCCGTGACAGAATTATAAACTTTTCCATCGGAAAAGCCGTAATTCCAGATGGTTGATTCGGGTTGGGTATTCCAGAAGTTTTTGAATTGACTCCAGTCTGCGCTGTTCGCTAAATAGAATCCGAAATAGATACCTTTATTCTGGTTTAAAATGGTTTTAATATTCAGAATGGCAGATGCAGTGCCTACTCCGTACGTCTGGATTCTGGCGGTGGTGACCGAGGTGAGGGGATAATTGGGGATGGTTGAAATGGCACTCGCAGGCACTGAAGAGCCCGAGGTACTGTAGTAATCCTGATAATTTGCGTTTAAGTTAGACCACGGTATTATTATTTTTTTAGAGTCGTAAAAATTGGCAAATTCCGATGCAGTCCCGCCATTACCCGCCCAGTTGGAGCCTGAACCGTTGTTGTAGTTGGACACTAAATATTGGATGGAAAGCCTGTCCGTAATACCACGCTGAACGTTAAGTGCGATCTCCATGACTCCTGTACCAGCCCATACCCAGCAGGAGCCATTATTGCCCTGGTCTCGTTCCCGGGGAATATACGATATGCGTGAAAGCAAGCTGAGAGAACTTCCTTGAAGGTTTGCTTGGAGATCCTTTTGAATTTGCTCATCGATGACCGCTTCGGGTGCGTTTAAAAGTATTTCATTTTGCAGTTCTCGCTCTTTGGCAGTGAACCTCATTACGGGATAGGCAGGGGAAGATGCTGCATAGATATAACTATGGGATGGAACGAAGCTAGAAACGATCAGAAATGATAGAGCAATCAGGCGGAGTCTGTTAAAAAGACCGATTATTGGAGTATTAGGCCTCCGTTCGAGGTTGTGTGTGCGGCGTAGACGTTTATTTGGGTGAAGATTTAGCATAACTATTTTCCTCTACCTGCCCGTTTATAACTTGACCGGTCCACACGATTTCGCCATTGTTGTAATCTGCCCTTACTCGATAAATGGTTAACGGTGTTACCGCGTGT
This sequence comes from Dehalococcoidales bacterium, assembly GCA_049520695.1. Classification (GTDB taxonomy): domain Bacteria; phylum Chloroflexota; class Dehalococcoidia; order Dehalococcoidales; family UBA1222; genus SURF-27. The sequence continues at coordinate 4,083 of JBEKPN010000011.1, forward strand.
CCAATGCTGATATCCCAATTGTCTCCTGTAAATACCGCGCTGCTGAATCCTTGCAGACGTTTCCCTTCGGAGCTCATAGCAAACTTTGTATAGTCGATTATCAACGCCCCTGCCTCTGGGTGGTGCTGTTTGATATATTCAACGACCAGTTTTAAAATTTCCATTTATTATATTTGACATTGAGTAATCTTATTTCTTATGCATGATACAACCAACACAATAGGTTGTAAAACCCGTAAAAACATTTGGATTTCATCGCGGATTAGAAATGACTATATGGCTGCTTTGTTAAAGAAAAGAGGGAGTAATTTAGCTCCCCCTTTTCGGTCCATATTAAAACTATGGCAACGGGAGCGGATGGAGGGCAGGTGTGTAGCTGAAAGTGGTTCCGTAGTATATAGCATCGGTGGGCGCGTAGACTTCATAGATAGTTGCACCCACGATAGCGAGGTTTTGGGAGTATATACCGGTTGAATCCCACCAAATTGAAGCCGGTAATAGGAAACCAGCCCTCAATGCTTTGATTTGCAGTATGTATGCTTTATTTGATGGCTGCAATGCTGAGTAAGCGGGATTTGTATTCGTATCGTCTTGAGCTAGAAAGTTAGCTAACTCGGCATATGAAGTGAAATGCCTGGGATCTTGAACTGTTCTCAGAGTGGCTGCTTGGGTAGTATTAGTGACGAGTGCAGCTGCTAGGTCGGCATTGGCCTTATCGAGGCTGGCCTGTATTGTAGCAACCTTTCCATTGGCGATAGTCAAGTCCGAAGTAAGGCTGGTTACCTTGGTGTTTGCGGTTGAGAGGTCGGAGGTGAGGCTGGTCACCTTTCCGTTGGCGGTGGCGAGGTCAGAGGTGAGGCTGGTAACTTGACCTTTGGCGGCGGTTAGTTGAGTCTGCAGGTCGGCCGCAGTGGCTTTTTCCGCGTCCAGTTGTGTCTGCAGGTCAGTTACGCTGGCCTGAGCTGCTGTCAGTTGCCCTTCCAGGCTGGTGACGTTGGCTGTAAGTTCAGTAACATGGGTATTGGCTTTATTGAGCTTCCCCACGCCTTGGCCGTAAAAGACGCCGAGCGCTATCAGAGCCACTACTAAAACAGCGGTGACGGCGTAGAAAATAGTGTTTCGGTTTAACCCTGAAGCCTTGGCAGGCTTTATTCTGGGCTCCTCCCTGGCAGAGCTAACATGGGCAACACTTGCCGGCTGTTCCTGTTTCGCTATATCCGCCGGCATGGGAGCAGGTTGTCCCGCCGGTGGTTGTGAAGCGGCGGCCATATTCGCGCCGCATTTATCGCAGAATTTTAAACTATCCTCAACCTGAGAGCCGCAATTCCAACAGAAGCGCATTTTTGAATTCCCTCCTTTAAGGTTTTTATTAATTGTCGCCAGGAAGGCAATCAGAGATATATTATTACTATTCCTGTTGGTTGTATATAGGACAAATCCTGCATACTGGCATGAGAGGGTGATTTACGTTTCTCTCAGCATGAGGTAGAGGGGATATTTGCCACCCGGCATGCGTGTTTCGTGCACCAGCTTGAAACCGAAGTGCTGGTACATGGCCACATTTTTCATGTTTTGCGTTTCCAGATAGCATGCCATTTTCTCCTCTTCCAGCGCTTTGAGCATGGGTTTGAGGAGGGCGCTGGCATGGCCTTTGCCTTGATGTTCCGGAGCGACGGCAAGGAGCCCTAGATACAGGTGGCGCGGAGGGGCATATTTACGTCGGAGCTTTTCGCACTGGCGCAGCATGGCGGCGTCTCTGATGAAATAGCGCCAGCCGCAACGTAGTGGCAAACGGGGGTAGCCAGCCTGCAACATCATGGATAGGGACTGCTTCATCCCGGAGGACATCCAGATGACGACTCCCTCGCATTCAGGCGATGTCGCGTAGGCTTCCGCGCCGCCCATAGCACTGATACGAAGTGGTACTTCGAAGGTGTAATGCAGGTTGGCGCGTTTTTTCTCATTCGGAATGAGATACGCTGTCAGAAGGTCATCGGCAAAAGCGCGGGCGCAGGTTATGGAGGCGGGCTCGACAAGCGTCGAGTCTATTTTAACCAGAGAATCAAATCCCGGCACTTTTCCATCCCTTTTAGAAATAAAACCTGAATCCCAGCGCGGCATCCTCGAAACCCAGAGAGCGGTAAAAAGCGTGCGCCTCGAATCTCTTTTTGTTACTGCTCAACTCTATCTTGTAGCACCCGGCCTCTCTGGCTTTGTCGATGGCGTACCGCACCAGCGTCCCGCCCAGCCCCTTACGGCGGTAGCGGCTGTCGATGATGAGGCCTTCGATGAGCGCCCAGGGCAGGGCGTTGTGTGAAAGGTTCGGCATTATGAGGAGTTCCATTAGTCCCACTACCTGCCCGTCGTCTTCAATGACCAGCAGCTGGAAGCCGGGAACGGATTGTATGCGGTCGAGGATGCTTTCGTATTCCGCGCGCGACGGCTGACATGTCCGCTCAACATCGGAGCGCACGATGACCAGCTCATCATAGAGCGCCAGGATACGCACGATATCTTTATGCCGTGCTGGGCGGATGGTCGGCACCGGTTACCTCGGCAGGTCTATCTTGTAGCGCTTGAGCGTTTCCCGGATGATGGACGCCGTTTTTTCATCGGCCTCCGTCAAAGGCAGGCGCAGCCCGCCGACACGGAAGCCCACGTGGTTGAGGGCGTACTTCACCGGTATTGGATTGGAAACGATGAACATGTCCTTGAAGAGCGGCACCAGGTCGCGGTGTATCTCAGCCGCCCTGGCGGTATTCCCGGCGACAAAGCTCTCTATCATCTCTTTGATCTGCTTGCCCACCAGGTGCGAGGCCACGCTGATGACGCCGTAAGCGCCTATGGCCATCATGGGCAGCGTATCGCCATCGTTGCCGCTCCATACCACGAAGTCGTCGCGGATCTCGGCTACACCCCGGATGACTCTGGCGGACTGTTCCATGTCGCCCGAAGCCTCTTTTAGCCCCACGATATTCTTGATCTTGCTCAGGCGTATGACCGTATCAGATGCAAGGCTGGTGACGGTGCGCGATGGCACGTTGTAAAGGATACAGGGCAGCGCGGTGCTCTCGGCAATGGTCTTGAAATGCTGGTAAAGCCCTTCCTGCGTGGGCCTATTGTAATAGGGTACCACCAGCAGGCAGGCGTCCACGCCCCACTCTTGGGCGCGGATGGTGTTCTCGCGGGCTTCCTCGGTGCTGTTGGAGCCGGTGCCGGCAATGACTGCGCCGCTCTTGCCTATCACCGACTCTATTTCGCGGAAAAGCCGGTGTTCTTCCTCCCAGGTGACGGTAGGCGATTCGCCTGTGGTGCCCACTACCACGATACCGTCGCTGCCGGAATCAATCAGTGCCTTGGCCAGTTTGCGCGCCTGCTCGTAGTCTACCGCTCCGCGGGAGTCAAAAGGTGTCACCATGGCCGTGATGAGACGGCCGAGCTCTTTACCGCTTTTCATGTTAACCTCCAGGGTGCAGCCATTCGTGTTGTATCATCTCTTCGGCGATCTGCACGGCGTTGAGGGCGGCGCCCTTGCGCACGTTATCGGCCACGATCCACATGACCAGGCTGTTGCTCTGTGACACGTCGCGGCGGATGCGTCCCACAAAGGTGTCGTCCGTGCCGGCAGCCATCCAGGGATGGGGATAAAGGCTGATGGCCGGGTCGTCCAGCACGCGCACACCGGGCGCCTGGGCCAGAATGCGCCGGGCATCGTCGGGCGAAATGGAGTTGGTGAACTCCACGTTGACTGCTTCGCTATGGCTTATAAAGACGGGCACGCGCACGCAGGTGGCCGAGACCAAGATATCTTCGGCATGCATTATCTTGCGCGTCTCTTCCACCATCTTCCATTCCTCTTTAGTGTAGGCGTTGTCCAGGAAGACGTCTATATGCGGCAGCACGTTGAAGGCTATCTGGTGCGGGTATACGTGAGGCACTGTACTCTGTCCGCCCAGCACTAGCTTGGACTGGGCTGTCAGCTCTTCGATGGCCGCCGAGCCGGTGCCAGAGACGGATTGAAATGTGGTCACCACGATACGCTTGATGGGGTTGACCCTGTGCAGGGGATAAAGCGCCATCACCATCTGGATGGTGGAGCAGTTGGGATTGGCGATGATGCCCTTGTGCTTTTTAATATCCTCGGCGTTCACCTCGGGGACCACCAGAGGCACGTTGTCATCCATGCGGAAAGCGGAGCTGTTGTCCACCACCACGGCCCCGCTCCTGGCGGCGACGGGTGCGAAGTAATGGCTAATGTCTGCTCCCGCCGAAAAGAGGGCGATATCCACGTCGCGGAAAGAGTCCAGCGCGGTCTCTTTGACTTCGTATTCCTGGTGGGCGAAGTAAAGTTTCTTACCGGCAGAGCGGTCCGAGGCGAAAAGCTGCATAGTGCGCACTGGGAAATTGCGCTGCTCGAGCACATTGATAAACTCTCCCCCGACAAGCCCGGTGGCGCCCACGATGGCCACCCTGTATCCGTTCATGCGCCCTCCTATAGACCGAGTAGAGTGTCCAGCCCGAAAATGAGGCCGGTATGTTTGGATACCTCTCGCACCGCCAGCATCACGCCCGGCATATAGCAGTCGCGGCTGATGGCGTCGTGTTTGATGCTGAGCGTCTGGCCCATGCCGCCCAGCAGCACCTCCTGGCGGGCGACGATGCCTGGCAGCCTGACGCTGTGGATGGCGATGCCCTCCAGTTTCTGGCCGCGGCTCTCCGGCACGCCTTCTTTTGGCTCGGGAGTAACGAACGGCTGGCCGCGCTCTTTGGCCATAGCGCGGGCGGTGGCAAGAGCCGTGCCCGAAGGAGCATCCAGCTTGAACTGGTGGTGCTCCTCGATGATCTCGGCGTAGTCGAAATATTTGGCCGCAACCCGCGCCAGGTGCATCATGACGATGGCGCCGATGGCGAAGTTGGAGGCTATGATAGCCCCAACTTTATGCTGTTTGGCCAGCGTGTCTATCTCGGAAAGCTCGGCTTGGGATATACCGGTGGTTCCGCTGACAAGCCTTACGCCTCTTTTAAAGGTGGCGCGCACCAGCGGCAGGATGGCTTTGGCTGTGCTGAAATCCACCACGACGTCGGGCTTACATGAGTCCAGCATGGATTCGGCGTCTGTGGAAAGCGGAATGGAGCGCCCGTCTGGCAGAACGAAACTATCGCAGGCGGCTTTGATGTCAGCTGCGCCCACCAGCTCCATATCAGGCTCCTGCGAGAGGGCCGCGATGACGGTCTGCCCCATCTTACCCGAGGCGCCGTGTACCATGACTCTTATTTTAGGCATGGCGTTACTCTGCTCTTTTAATAGCGCGGCCGGTTCTGGAAGGGCCGTCCGGGAGGAGGCGGGCGTCCGCTGTTAGGCCGGGGTGGGGATACGCCGCCGTTTTCCTGTGCGCCTGCATCTTGCGGGGCTTTCTCCAGAAGGGCACGCCGCGAAAGGTTGATGCGTCCCTGATTGTCAATTTCTATAACCTTGACTTGTATCTGGTCGCCTATCTTGACCACATCCTCAACTTTGTCCACGCGGCGGTCAGCCAGCTCCGAGACGTGCACCATGCCGTCCTTACCGGGCAGAAGCTCGACGAAGGCACCGAAATTCATGATGCGCACCACCTTGCCGGTGAATATCTCGCCCACCTTGATTTCGCGCGTCAGGTCCTCGATCATTTTCATAGCTCGCTTGGCCGAGCCTTCATCGACGGCGCCGATTATCACCGTGCCGTCGGGGGCGATATCCACCGTGGCCTTGGACTCGTCGGTGATGGCGCGTATGGTCTTGCCGCCGGGGCCGATGACCGTGCCTATCTTCTCCTGGTCGATGACCATCTTGTACATGCGCGGGGCGTATCTGGAAAGTTCAGCCCGGCTCTGAGGGATGGCCGCCCGCATAGCCTCCAGGATGAACAGGCGCGTCTCGCGGCTCTGTATCATGGCCTTCTCGAGGATTTCTATGCTGACGCCCTTAAGCTTGATGTCGAGCTGCAGCGCGGTGATGCCTGCCGCCGTGCCGGCCACTTTATAGTCCATGTCGCCGTAGTTGTCTTCAAGGCCCTCGATGTCGGTCAGCACGGCGTACTCGCCGTTCTCTCCGGTGACCAGTCCCATCGAAATACCGGCAACCGGTGCCTTGATGGGTATGCCGGCGTCCATCAGAGACAGCGTGGAGGCGCAAACCGAGGCCATAGAGGTCGAGCCGCTGGAGCTCATTATCTCAGAAACGAGGCGGATGGTGTAGGGGAAGTCCGCTTCGGGCGGAATGACCGGCACCAGAGCCCTTTCAGCCAGGGCTCCGTGCCCTATCTCGCGCCGTCCCGGGGTGCCCACGCGCTTGGTCTCGCCGGTGGAGAAGGGCGGGAAGTTATAGTGGTGCATGAAACGTTTGGTATCGGTGATGCCCAGCCCGTCGAGCTTCTGTTCATCGCGCATGCTGCCCAGGGTGGTGATGGTGAGCGCCTGGGTCTCGCCGCGGGTGAAAAGGCCCGAGCCGTGCACGCGCGGCAGGAGTCCTACTTCGCAGGTAAGCGGACGGATCTGTGTCAGACTGCGGCCGCTGGTGCGCAGGCCGTTTTTGAGTATGTTATTCCTGAGCTCGGTGCGGATGGCGTTATCGTAAACCGCCAGAATTTCAGCGCTGCTGAATTTGTCTCCCAGTGCGGCCAGCAGCTCTTGCTTGAGCCTGTTCAGGCCGGGGTCCCTCTGTTCTTTGTAGGGGTGGTTGAGAGCTTCGGGCAATCTGCCCGCGAGGATGCTCTCGACAGCCGCCACCAGTTCCGCCTTCGGTTCGGATTTGGGCGCCTCTTCCTTGGCTTGGCCGACGGCCGCGATCATCTGTTCCTGCAGGGCGATGAGTTCCTGATTGGCCTGGTGGGCGAAGCGGATGGCCTGCGCGGCGATTTCCTCGGATACCTCTTTGGCGCCGGCTTCGATCATGACGACGGCCTTTTTGGTGCTGGCCACCACCAGGTCGATGGCGCTCTTTTCCATCTCAGGAAGCGTGGGGTTGACCACGAATTGCCCGTCGATATAGCCGACATGGCAGGCTCCCACCGGGCCCTCGAAAGGTACTGACGACATGCCCAGGACGCATGAGCCGCCCAGGATGGCGAGCGTATCCGGGTCGTTCTCCTGGTCGGCGGACAGCACGGTGATGATGATCTGTATCTCGCGCCGCCATGTCTTGGGCAGTAGCGGGCGCAAGGGCCGGTCGGTCAGGCGGCTGGTAAGAGTGGCTTCCTCGCTGGGGCGTCCCTCGCGGCGGATAAACCCGCCGGGTATTTTACCCGCGGCGTAGAGCCGTTCTTCGTAATCAATAGTCAGCGGTAAAAAATCAACCCCCTCGCGTGGAACGGGGTTGACGCAGGCGGTTACCAGGATGACTGTGTCTCCATAACGTAAACTAACGGCGGCATCAGCCTGGCCGGCCAGCTTACCGGTTTCGATGCTGAGCTTACGGCCGCCGATAGTGGTCTCAACTGTAAAAGGTTGTGCCACTTGCTTTCTCCTTGTCGAATTATTCTATTAGGTGAATAGAAGTTATTTGCGCAGGCCGAGAACTTTGATGAGCTTCTTATAGCGGTTGATGTCTTCCTTGCTCAGGTAGGTCAGCAACCGTCTGCGCTGTCCGACAAGACGAAGCATGCTGCGCTTGGAATGGAAGTCATGGCCGTTGGCGGTCATGTGCCGGGTCAACTCTTTGATGCGCTCGGTAAGCAGCGCTACCTGCACCTCGGTTGAACCGGAGTCTCCCTCGTGGCGCCCGTGTTTCTGAATGAGTTTGGTTTTCTTCTGTAGGTCTAACAAATTATTCTCCCATTTACTATCTTTTAATCTGCGAATTATAACATAAGATAGCGCACAGTGTAAATTGCAAGGGGGTGCGGGTTCTCCTGCAAACAGATGTTTTTAGCCTCTAAATAACTACTATACGTAATAATGGTATCTGAGACTAGTCACGAATTGTAAAGCTGGCCTTTTATTTTGCCTTTCAATAACTAAAATCCCCCAAGACAGGCCCTAACTGTGCTATGCTCTCCTTAGACACAAAAGGAGGAGAGTATGGCTAAGTGCGCTAACTGCGGCTTTCTATCTGCTAGAAACAAAAATACTCGTGAATTAGTTGAGGTGGAGAAAGAACTACGTGAAAATGGTGATTTTATAAGAATAACTGATTCAGAGGGCTGTACGATATATGATACACCTGTTTGTTTTATGCAGAGATACGAC
>JBEKPN010000012.1:0-22854 GCA_049520695.1 Dehalococcoidales bacterium
CGATATATCGCAGGTTACTGTGCCTCGGGAATATAGCGACCTGGCCAGCACGCTCGGCCTCATCCGCATGCCAGCACTTAAAATCGGCCAGCATACTGCGCGTCTGCCTATAATACAAGGCGGGATGGCGGTGGGCATCTCCCTTTCCCGCCTGGCCTCAGCCGTGGCTAACGCCGGAGGCATCGGCGTCATCGGCGCTGCCGGTATCGGTATGTTCGAACCTAATTTCAGCCAAAACTACGACGTAGCCTCACGGCGTGCCCTGCGTAATGAGATTAAAAAGGCCAAGCAAAAAACACAGGGAGTGCTGGGTGTCAACATCATGGTGGCGCTCTCAGACTACGCCGAGTTGGTCAAGGCGGCCGCCGACGAGGGCATAGACATTATCTTCTGTGGGGCAGGACTGCCGCTGGCGTTGCCGGGGCTAATCGACCTCAAAGGACCGACACGCCTGGTGCCTATAGTGTCCTCCGCGCGCGCCGCACGCATCATCTGCAAGAAATGGCTGGAGGATTTCGGCTATCTGCCCGACGGGTTCGTGGTAGAGGGACCGCTGGCGGGAGGACACCTGGGTTTCAAACCTGACGAACTCGAATTGCCGGAAAACCGGCTGGAAAAACTCGTTCCGGCAGTCATCCAGGAAGTTCAGGCTTTCGTGCCCATCGCCGAGAGGCCCATCCCCGTGATAGCGGCAGGAGGCATCTTCACCGGCGCCGATATATATAAATTCATCCGCCTGGGAGCCAGCGGCGTGCAGATAGCCACGCGCTTCGTGGTCACCGAGGAATGCGATGCTGCCCCCGGCTTTAAGGAAGCCTACCTCAAGGCTCAAAAAGAGGATATAACTATCATCAAAAGCCCGGTGGGCATGCCCGGCCGGGCCATCAACAACGCCTTCCTGGATGATGTCCGAGCCGGGAAAAAGAAACCCTTCCGCTGCTACTGCCACTGCGTCAAGACATGCGACTACCTCGAGAGCCCCTATTGCATCTTCCACGCGCTGGTGAACGCGCAAAAAGGGCACCTTTCCGCCGGTTTCGCTTTTTGCGGTGCCAACGTTTACCGCCTCAAGCGGATTACCACAGTTCAAAAACTCATCGCCTCTCTGGCCAAGGGATATTCGGGCGCGGCGCGCCGCGAGTTCGGCGAAATGCTGGCGCGCTTTTTGAACAACAGCATGTCAGCTGCCGATGCGCAAGCGGTTCAGGTTTAATTGGATATGCCAAAGTCGAATAAAACCAGTAAAATAAAGCAAATCCAAAAATTTAGATAGCTAAAAAGAAAAGAAAACTTAATGCCGACTATTTTGGAACGTGTTACCAAGGTTACCATAGCGCGCCTGAGCGTGAAAGAGGAAGCGGTGGTTCCATCCGCCAGCTTTACCGACGACCTGGGGGCGGACTCGCTGGACCTGGTTGAGCTCATCATGGGGCTGGAGGAAGAGTTCAGCACGGCTGAAAAACCCGTCAAGATTCCCGACGAAGATGCCGCCAAGATAAAAACGGTTCAGGATGCTGTTGACTATTTGGAAGCAAAAGGGATTTCGTGGGAAATATCCAATACGCTAGACACTCCACCCAAAGCTACTCACATTAAAGAACATATCGACCAAGCCCTTTCAACGATGGACGAAGTTTCTAAATGGTACAACGACGAAGAAGAAGCAAACCGAGCACTTGTTCAAGCTCTAAAACAATATGGGCATTCGGTGACTTACCAATATCAGATACCAGGTGGACTAACCGTTGATGCAAATGTCGATGGCTATTTAGTTGAAGGTAAGTTGGAGCCTTCTATGGATGAATTTAACAGATTAATTGGACAAATCCATGCTTATCTGTCGCATTCTCAATATCTTTATGTCGTTTTCTATGGTAGATTAGAACCACAGTATTTGATTCGAATAAATGAACTCACCAGCGCTCATTTCCTAGGGAGGATTTTCTTGAGTTATCTTCCTTCTCCTCATAGGCACCGACTTTCAAAGCCATAGATTTATTATTTGATAAATTATCACCTATAATAAATAAAAAATAATAGGCTTATGTAGGTAGTTATCAATGGTAAAAAATCAGAGGAAACCAAGAAGCGATATGAAAGTCGAGACTTTTGAGAAGAAAACTGGTGTCACTCTAAGGAATAAGGATGGGAAAGATACAAGAGGTGACAAACGATTAAAGACACACAGGAAAGAAGAGGGAAAATAAGCGATATGTTCAAATGCTTCATAAGCAAGATCTATTTAAGGAGGCTTACTTGGCTACAATCTTAGAACGTGTTAAGAAGGTGACTGTAGAGCGCCTGAGCGCGAAAGAGGAACAGGTGATCCCATCCGCCAGCTTTACCGATGACCTGGGGGCGGACTCGCTGGACCTGGTTGAGCTCATCATGGGGCTCGAGGAAGAGTTCGGCACGGCGGAAAAGCCCGTCAAGATTCCCGACGAAGATGCCGAAAAGATAAAAACGGTTCAGGATGCCGTCGACTATTTGAAAAATAAGGGGATGTCCGATGCGGACGTCAAACCGCAGACGGCTCAGCCGGCGCCTGCGGCAGCTAAAGCCAATGCCGCGCCTAAAACCACACCCGGGGCAACCCCAGCGGCTACATCTCAGAAAAAGACCGCCGCCTCTGCGCAAACAAAAGCCGCTCCTAAAAGCGTGAAAAGCGCTAAAAAAACCAAGGCTGAATAGGGTATCAGAGCGTGGCAATCGAGCAACACACAGGCTATTTTACAGGCGCAGGAGGCGTCCGGCTCTTTTACCAGAGCTGGGGGCCTCCCGTCAAGCCTCGTGCCATACTTCTCCTGGTACATGGCCTGGCTGAGCACAGCGGACGTTACCTGAACCTCGTAAACGAGCTTGTTCCCGCAGGATTTCTTGTATGCGCTCTGGACCACCGCGGATACGGCCGCTCCGAGGGAAGAAGGTGCTACGTCAAGCGCTTCGACGACTATGTGGAAGACCTGAACACTTACATCAATATCGTACGAGAGGCATACCCCGATATAAAGATATTCATGGTCGGCCACAGCCTGGGCGGGACTATCGCCACGGCCTTCGCGGAGGCTCATCAGGAGAAGCTGGCAGGGCTCATCCTTTCAGCCCCGGCTCTTAAAGCCGGCTCAAGTATAACCAGACGTGACAAGTTGCTCGCCCGCATCGCCTCGCGCCTGGCTCCCACAGCCGGAGTCAGCAGCCTGGATGCCACATCTATCAGCAAAGACCCGGCAGTCGTCAAAGCATATGTGAGCGACCCGCTGGTATATACCGGCAAAATCAGCGCCCGCCTGGGTGCTGAGATTCTAAAGGCCATCGAGAAAACAATACCGCCCCTGATGCAGACAATTAAACTTCCCATCCTCATCATGCAGGGAGCGGAAGACCGCCTTTCCAACCCGGAGGGCAGCAAGTTGATATTCGAGGGTGTCTCCTCCAGCGACAAGACCCTCAAACGCTACGACGGCCTTTTTCACGAGATATTCAACGAGCCCGAACGCGCCATTGTTTTCGCGGACATGCGCCAGTGGTTGGCCGCCCGCGTTTGAACGGTGTCTGATATCCCACCTTAACACCCCCATCTAAAACAAAACTCGACTGATACAACACACATTACATTATGGCTGCCATCTGTTTAACTCAAAAGATACCCCCTCCAGTTTGTATTAGTAGTTACCCCCATTCCCTTCCCCTTGAAAAAGAAAAGGGCAAATGCTCCAAGTCACTGCATGATTCCGACCTGCTGGTGTTCTGCGGTACTCCTCGGGACGACTCGAGCCATAAACGAGAGCCGCCCCTCCTTGCGGAGTGGCGGCTCTAGGCAGTCCTGGCTTATTCTGAGCCCTTTACTTGGCGAAATCGGTAGCCCGCGTCTCGCGGATAACCGTCACCTTTATCTGCCCGGGATAAGTGAGGCTTTCTTCGATCTTCTTGACGATATCGCGCGCCAGCCTCATGGCCGATAGGTCGTCCACCTCTTCTGGTTTAACCAGAATGCGCACCTCTCGCCCGGCTTGGATGGCATATGACTTTTCTATACCTTTGAACCCATCGGCAATCTCCTCCAGGCTCTTGAGCCGCTTGAGGTAGTTGTCCAGGCTCTCACGGCGGGCGCCGGGTCTGGCGCTGGATATGGCATCAGCCGCCGATACGATAAAGCCCCAGATGCTGATGTCGGTGACATCCATATGGTGTTCAGCCACGCCGCGCACCACGTCCTTGCTCTTGTCCCACTGTTTCACCAGGTCAGCGCCGATAGCAGCGTGAGTGCCTTCGACCTCGCGGTCAACGGCCTTGCCGATATCGTGCAGCAGCCCGGCTTTCTTGGCGATGATGATGTTGGCGCCCAGTTCTGCAGCGATCATGCCACAGATATCGGCGACCTCTATACTATGCCCCAGCACGTTCTGTCCGTAGCTGGTGCGGTATTTCAGCCGCCCCAACAGCTTGATGAGTTCGGGGTGTAATCCGTGCACTCCCACCTGGTAGGCGGCTTGTTCGCCGGCGGCGAGCATGGTGGCCTCCACCTCTTCGCGCGCCTTGTTGACCACTTCTTCGATGCGGCTGGGATGGATACGCCCGTCCAGGATGAGCTTGTTGAGCGCCTGGCGCGCTATCTCGCGGCGCACCGGGTCGAAGCTCGAAAGCGTTACCGCTTCAGGCGTGTCGTCGATAATAAGATCGACGCCGGTGGCCTGCTCCAGCGCCCTGATGTTACGCCCTTCGCGCCCGATGAGCCTGCCCTTCATCTCATCGTTGGGCAACGGCACAGTGCTTGAGGTCGTCTCCGCCACCACTTCCGAAGCGCTGCGCTGGATAACGGCAGAGAGTATATTGCGCGCCCGTTCGTCAGCCTCCGCTTTTAGTTGTTGTTCCCACTCGCGCAGTCGCCTGGCCGATTCGGTGCGCATCTCGTTTTCCATCTGGTCCAGCAGTATCTGTTTGGCTTCCTCGCTGGAAAGGCGCGAGACGGCTTCCAATTCCTTGAGATGCTTTCCCTTGATTTCGTTGAGTCCCTCGCGAATGGTTTCCAGTTCCTTTTCTTTCGAGTCCATCTGGCGCTGGCGAGCCTCACCTTCCTCCAGCTTATGGTCCAGGTTGGCCTCCTTCTGCACAATGCGGTTTTCCTGCCGCTGTAGCTCGGACCGGCGCTCGCGCGCCTCGTTCTCGGAAGCGGCGCGGCTTTTGTCAATCTCCACGCGCGCTTCGGCAATGACGCTCTTGGCCTCATTGCGCGCTTCCGCCAAAATGCGGGCTCCTCGTTTCTGGCCGGCGCGTATCTGGCGGTTGGCATAAAAGCCACGTGAGAGTAGGGCCGCGATGCCTCCGCAGACCACGCCGATAACAAAGGTTCCAAGCATACCGATGAATGCCGTAGTTAGAGTCATATATTTATAAAACCCCCTTCCCTTCTATCCTCCCCGGGGGATGCTTAGGGAGGACAGATGACTTTCTTCCTTTTCAATTATTTCAAAAAGAGTTTTCACTCTTTATGAGCTATTTCTTGCCACAGCCGTTTGACGCTGCGGTCAATGACGTCATACCCGAAACCCCGCCGCTTAAGATATTCGCCCAGCCTGCGGCGGAACTGCTCATAATCGGACGCTTCAAGGCGGGAGGCTCTTTTCGAGCCCGCCGCATAAGCCGCAGCTTCGTCATCGACTTCACCCGACGTTTCCTGCGCCACTTCTGCCGTTACGCCTTTTTGCCTCAGCTCGAGATTTACAAGGCGCTGGCTGCGCGGACTGAACATGGTGCGGTTTTCCGCCCAGTAGTGGGCGAAGGCCGCGTCGTCCACCAGACCGTGTTCTTTCAAATACTTAAGTGATGCGGCCACGGTGGCCGCGTCGAAACCTTTCTGCGTCAGTTTCAATTTGAGCTCGCGTTCGCTGCGTGGGCGGAATGACAGCAGGCGACTCGCCGCCGCCAGCGCCCTCTTTAGCCGGTTTTCATATTCCAGCCTGTCGATCTTCGGCTGGCTCAGCTCCTGGCGGGTGTGCAGCCTGGCTTCCAGCGCCACGGCGGCTTCCAAGCTGAAGGCATACTTGCCGTCCAGGTACACTTTTACTTTTTTGGGTCGGCCCTTGTTGGCCACCAGCCCTGTTATGACAGCCATTTGAAGTCCTCTTAAACAAATTAAGCTGAGGCGCTCGCCCCAGCTTAATCACCACAGCTGTTATAACCCGGGTCCCACCGTCTGCCTTAGGCGGACGGGTAACAGGTCATTCGCTATCGGTAAAACCGATACTGCTGGCGGTGACGGCTGCGGCCCTTACCTTCTGCTCGATTTCCTGAGCTAGCTCAGGATTCTGCTTCAGGTAATTCTTGGCGCTCTCCCTACCCTGCCCCAGACGAATGTCACCGTAGGAGAAGAAGGCTCCGGCTTTCTTTAATACATCCAGCTTGGCACCCAGGTCTACCAGGTCGCCCTCGCGGCTAATGCCGCAGGAGAACATGATGTCGAACTCCGCGATGCGGAAGGGCGGGGCCACCTTGTTCTTGACGATCTTGGCCTTGACGCGCGTGCCGATGACCTTATCGCCCTGCTTGATGGTCTCGATGCGCCGCAGGTCGATTCTCACCGAACTGTAGAACTTGAGGGCGCGCCCGCCGGGTGTTACCTCCGGGTTGCCGAAAATGATGCCTACTTTTTCCCTCAGCTGGTTGATAAAGACCACCGCCGTCCCCGTGCGCCCGATGGACGCCGTCAGCTTGCGCAGCGCCTGAGACATCAGCCTGGCCTGCAAACCCACGTGGGCGTCGCCCATCTCGCCTTCGATTTCGGCGCGGGGCACCAGCGCCGCCACGCTGTCGACTACGATGATGTCGATGGCGTTCGAGCGCACCAGCGTCTCGCAGATCTCGAGGGCTTCTTCACCCGTGTCGGGCTGTGAGATGAGCAGGTCGTCCAGGTTGATACCACAGGTTTTAGCATACGCCGGGTCGAGGGCATGCTCCACGTCAATATAGGCCGCCTTGCCTCCCAGCTTCTGAGCCTCGGCAATAACATGCTGGGCCAGAGTGGTCTTGCCCGAACTCTCGGGTCCAAAAATCTCGGTAACGCGGCCCCGCGGGATACCCCCCACCCCCAGCGCTATGTCCAGCGCCACTGAGCCGGTAGGGATAACGGCAATCTGGGACTGCGCCGCGCTATCGCCAAAACGCATGATAGATCCCTGGCCAAATTGTTTTTCAATCTGGTCAATGGCCAGTTCCAGTGCCTTTTCTTTCTCCGTGGTCATATTCGCCTGCTGTTATAATATCATAAATAGAACAAATGTTACAAGATATTTAAGCCCTGCTTGGGGGGATTTTTTGTTGCTTTTTACCGTACTGGTGCTAAAATATCATACTACAAATGAATTGAGGATTTTTAGTGCAAACCGTTGATGCGACTGCCGCCGAAATTCCCATCCTTCCCACCTCCCCAGTCCTCACGTGGAGGAACCGCTGGGACCATATCCAGGCGCGCTGGAGGTGGAGGCGCGGCGAGCACAAAATAATACCGGGACTGTATGCCATTGGCAGTCCGACACCCGACTCACCCGTGCTGGTCAGCGCCAATTACACCCTCAGCTTCGACGCCCTGCGCACGGCACTTAATGGCATCGACGCCTATATACTGGTCATCAACACCTTCGGCGTCAATGTCTGGTGCGCCGCCGGCAAAGGCACCTTCGGCACCGCAGAGCTGGTGGAGCGCCTAGACACTTCGGAGCTTGCCAGAGTGGTACGCCACCGCACCGTCATATTGCCCCAGCTGGGCGCGCCCGGCGTGGCGGCCCACAAAGTAAAACAACAATCCGGATTTAAAGTAGAATACGGTCCGGTGCGGGCCAAAGACCTGCCGCAATATCTCAAGGCGCATAAAACCACCCCCGATATGCGCCTGGTGCGCTTCGGCATCCTCGATCGTCTGATACTGGCGCCCGTGGAGCTGCTGGGCTACTTTCTGTACTTAGTCATCGCGGCGGTGGCCCTCTATTTCTGGGGCGGCTGGACGGGGGCGCTGTCTGTGGTGCTGGCTATAGTTAGCGGAGCCGTACTTTTCCCTTTACTGCTGCCCTGGCTGCCCACCAGAGATTTCAGTACCAAAGGCTGGAGCCTGGGATTAGCAGTGACACTCGTCGTTGTGCTGATGGAGGCGTTGTGGCTGAAGGCTGACACAACGATGACTCATAAAATCCTGAGCGCGGCGAGCAACCTGCTCATCTGGCCGCCGGTGGTGGCCTTCATCGCCCTCAACTTCACCGGGGCCAGCACCTTCACCTCGCGCAGCGGCGTGAAAGCCGAGATGCACAGCTACATCCGACCGATGGCCATTTCTTTCATCCTTGGCATCATTCTAAATATCATAGCGGGGTTCCTCTAAAGGAGGAGGGACATGTTTAACTCGTATAAAGTCAATACGCTCCAGTACGTCCCCGAGCTATGTATCGGCTGCGCCATGTGCTGGGAGGTCTGCCCCCACGGCGTCTTCGCCGAAGGCAAAACAGCGCAGTTGGTAAAGCAGGAGGCCTGTATGGAATGCGGCGCCTGCGCCCTCAACTGCCCGACCAATGCCATAGCAGTACACAGCGGGGTCGGTTGCGCCGCCGCCATGATAAAAGCCGCTCTCACTGGAAGCAAGGAGAAAAGTTGCGACTGTTCATAATCACATTGTCATTCTGAGTCCGCCGGAGGTCCGCCTCTGGCGGAAAGAATCTCAGGGCGGGGCGGATGACTCCTGCATTACATTGAACAATCTCCAACCTTAGCGGGAGAACGGAACCAGCATCTAATGACCGTTTTTCTATCGTCCTGAGTACACGAAAGAACCATCGATTGCTCTTGACATTCATCTTTTTATGGAGTATAAAGAAAGGAGTTTCTGCGGATAACGTCAACCGAACGCCCGCAGGGTTGTGATGCCAAGTTTATAATCATCATACTACCGTATAGTAAGGCACCAAACGGATTCAACTACCAAGAAATCTGACAGAAAGGGGGTGGTGCAGTAAACTCAACCTAATTCCCAGGCGAGAAAAAATTTCAATGGAGGTAATTCGTGTCAGAAAAAACAGAGAATGAGGAAAAAAAGGGTTTATCCCGAAGAGAATTCTTAAAGGATGCCGGGCTGGTGGTTGGCGGAGCCACCGTCGGCTCAATGGCATTCCTGAACTCATGCAAGACTACTACGACTGAAACTGTTACCGCTCCACCAATCACCACCACGGCGACAGTCAGCCAGTTTGTTGACCCTATTGACGGCACCACATTTTCGAGCCTTGCCGCCCTGAAAGCGCATTACAATGCCGTGCATCCCCACGGCGTTACCACCCTGGTCGCTTTCACTGTCAACGGCGTAGGCTATGCCTTCAATGTCAAGCCCTACTGGTCCCTGGCACGCGTCTTACGCGAGGGGCTGAACCTGTTCGGCCTCAAAGAAGGCTGCCAACTGGGTGAGTGCGGCGCCTGCACCGTCATAGTGAACGGCCAGGCTGTCCTTTCCTGCATGATGCTGGCCTGCGAAATGGAAGGCGCTACTGTTCTAACCGTGGAAGGCCTCTCTACCAACGGCGTACTGAGCCCGGTACAGCAGAAGTTCTACGACACCGAGCACCACGAGTGCGGCTTCTGCACCCCTGGCTTCATCATGGCGGCCCAGGGGTTACTAAACGTGAATCCCAAGCCGACGCTCGCCGATGTGCAAGTGGCCTTTTCCGGCCATGTTTGTATGTGCGCTGCCCTTCACAGGACAGTAACGACTATAGTAGGGGGTGTATAATATGTCACTTTTTGGTCCTTACACTGTGGTCAACGATCCCACCACTCATGACCCATGGTCTTACAAGATTGTAACCGGCCAATTCGACTTCACCGACGACCATGTGGTACCGGGCAAAGAAAAGTGGTATCTAGCCATCAAGGGCTCGCCTAATGCCCATGGTTCCATCCTGACTGACCCCGGCACCATCACCGGCTTCACCGTTACCAACGGCGGCAGCGGCTATACCTCAGCCCCCACCGTGGTTTTCACCGGCGGTGGCGGCACCGGCGCGGCGGCTACGGCCGTCGTATCCAGTGCCGGCGTCGTAACGGGCATCACTCTCACCAGCGCGGGCAGTGGCTACACCACCGCTCCCACCATCAGCTATAGCGGCGGCGGCGGCACCGGTCTGGCAGCCACACTAGGCTTCACCCTCGGCAAGGCCCATGTAGATG
This sequence comes from Dehalococcoidales bacterium, assembly GCA_049520695.1. Lineage (GTDB taxonomy): Bacteria > Chloroflexota > Dehalococcoidia > Dehalococcoidales > UBA1222 > SURF-27. The sequence goes on from JBEKPN010000012.1 coordinate 10,201, forward strand.
CCACCGCGGCGCTGGCCTTCCCGGGCGTCCATGGCGTTTACTGGTTCGAGCAATTCTCCGGCACCTATGGCTATGCCTCCAGCTGGACCAACATAGGCGTCGCCATAGCCGGTGTGGTAGCCGATGACTTTGAGATCGCCCGCTATGCCTGCAGTCTTATCAACATAACGTACAATACCCCGTTGCCCGTGGTCTTTGATGCCGACCAGGCCATACTCGCCAGTTCACCTCTCAGCGGCCGGCAGGCCACCAGCAATATCACCACCTCCACTGGCGCTGCACGGCCAACCACAACGACATATCCAACCGGCACCTACAGCGACACCACGGCCTTCGCCAATGCCGATGTGATTTTAGGCAGTGGCGTCGGCACTGATACCGCCTCCCCGCTTTATGGGTTCTGGTCCACGACCTACCAGCACAACCCGGTTCATCCCAAAACCGGCCTGGCCTACTTTATTGGCGACGACTGCTACGGCTTTGCCGGGTCGCAAAACGGCACGGCCGGCCGGGCTGCCATCTCCACCGCGTTAGGAGGTTACCCGCTAGCGAAGACTCACTCGTCGATACATGGCTGCGGCGGCGGTATGGGCGACGGATACAACGAAACCTACATGGCCATTGCCGCGCGCCATTCCAAGGCCCTCAATGGTCATGCCGTGGTCTATAAGCTATCCCGTCAGGGACACAACCACATCGGCACGCGCCAGTACGACACCAGGGGCAGCTACAAGGTCGGCTTCAAGAAAGACGGCACCATTGTAGCCTTTACAGGTACTCAATACGGCGTTACCTCGGCGCCCAGTTTGTACGGCCTGCAAAAAACCTACGCCATTCCCAATTTGAACGTAACAAGCATTAGCGTCTATACCAACACCCCGGCACGCGGTGCCTGGCGCTGCGTAGGAGACCCACCCGGCACCTTCGCCTACGACACCGGTCGATGCCTACGGGAGACCGCGCTACTGGAGCAGCCAACCGAAGGGCGTCAACGCATCCCTCTCGGCTGTTTACACGGACAGCGGTTACGCCGCCAAGTGGCATACCCCCGGCACCAAGACCTTGAGTGACGGACGCCTGCACGGCATCTGCATCACGGGACACCAGGATAGCCACGGCGGTGTCAGCGGCAACGGACGCTACGGTCACCTGCGCATGGGCGGCCAGGACAACACCGGCCAGTGTTACGTCTATGTTGGCAGTTCCAGAGGCAGCAGCGGCGCGAATGCCGTGGCGCTGCACATATCCGCCGAGGTGTTAGGGCTGAAGTACAGCGACGTGGCCATAGGCGAATGTGCCAATAGCGACATCAACCTTGACACCGGCAGCCAGGGCGGTTCAGCCTGGACCGGCGGCGCTGGCGGAGCCTTCTACAACGCAGGCCTGGCCATGCGCAACAAGCTCTTCGAACGCGCCTGCACCCTGGCACCCTTCCAGACCATCGTACCCACCGGTGTCACCCAGGCTAAAGCTACAGCCACCGTCGTCAATGGGGTGGTTACCGCTATCACCGTCACCAACGGCGGCAGCGGCTACTCGGGGACCCCTTCAGTAATCATCGGAACCCTCAGCGGCGTCACGGGGCTTGTGAGCGGCGGCGGCAACGCGGCCTTTGCCACTGCTGTTGTCACCGGCGGTGTGGTTACCGCTATCCAGGTCACCGTAGGCGGCCAAGGCTTCAACGCCGTTCCATCTGTGTGGATCAGCACCTGCACCCCAGCCGACCTGGACGCTGCTAACAGCGTCATCTTCCTGAAGAGCGACCCCACCAAGACCATAACCCATGCCACGGTCTCGAACGGCATGTTCCCCTATATTGCGGTTGCCACCGGCTGGGCGGCCAACTTCAGGGCAGTCCCCTCCGGAGGCATGCCAGGCACAGGCGCGCTGCAAGCCCAGATCGGCGATGCCTCCATGTGCACCGGCTCTTGCGCATCATGCGCCGAGGTGGCAGTGGACACAGATACCGGCGTGGTGGAGGTGACGGGCTTCTGGAACTACATCCATACCGGCACTTCCATCTTCAAGACGGGTTGTTTGAAGGAAATAGGCTCCGGCGCTGAACAAATCATCGGAGTTAACCTCTTCTACGGGGATGTCTATGACCCCGTCACAGCGGCTGTGTTACAAATGAGCCACGGCAGCTTCCATCAGCCACTCACCATGGATTTCAGCCCCGCAGCTTTCCACCTGTTAGACCAGCAGACCAACGATGTAGCTGCCCCCTGCGGCGGCCGCGGTATTGCCGAGCCCTGCAACGGTAACACGAGTGCCCTTTACGGCGCTATCTTCAATGCTATCAACGCATGGGTTAACCCGGAGCATGGCGCCATGTCGCCCGACAAGGTGCTCAAAGCCCTGGGCAAGGCATAGGAGGGAGATGTAATATGAACCTTTTTACACACGTCAATGCCAGCAGCGTAGCGGAGGCTACGACCAGTCTAGCTCAGCCTAAAACGGCGGTGATCGCCGGCGGCACCGACATCCTCTGCTATTTGAGGAATATGTGTTCGCCCAACCCACCAACGGCTTTGGTCAACATCAAGACCATTGCCCCCAGCCTGAACTACATCACCGTGGATACCAGCGGCATGCTCCATATCGGAGCTACCACTCCTCTGTCCACCATCGCCGCCAGCGGCCCGGTCTCGTTAAACTTCACCGCCCTGGCCCAGGCTGCGCAGGCCGTTTCCGCACCAGAGCTGCGCAATCTGGGAACCATCGGCGGCAACATCTGCCAGAAGCCGCGCTGCAACTATTTCCGCTGGGAGTACAACGGGTTCTCCTGCGTGCGCAAGGACCCCACAGGCGCATGCCCCGCTATCCCCGGCGTCAATACCTACCACTCCATCTTCGGGGCTGTCAACGGCTGTTGGGACGTCTGCCCATCCGATACCGCCTCGGCGCTAGTAGCCTTGAACGCCAGCATCGTTACCACCGTGAAGACCTGGAAGGCGGCCGATTTCTTCGTCGTTCCAGTTGTCACCTCCGCCACGGACACCAGGCGAGAGCAAATCAACTCTCTGGCAGCCGGTGAAATCGTCACCGAAATCCAGGTCCCCGCTCCTGCGGCAGGTACCAAGAGCACCTACCTCAAGTTTGCCTTCCGCAAGTCCCTGTGCTTCCCACAGGTCTCAGTCGCGGCGGTAGTCACTAAGACCGGCTCGGCTGTATCCGCGGCCAGCATTGTGCTGGGCGGCGTCTATGCCCAGCCCAAGGTAGCCACGGCTGCCCAGACCAGCATCACCGGTCAGGCCATTAGTACCACCTCGGCGGCCGCCGCCGGCACAGCGGCAGTCACCGGAGCGGCACAAGCAGCACCCGCCACCAGCACCAACCCGGGCAACAAATGGAAGATCCAGATTACCCAGGTCATGGTCAAGCGAGCGCTCCTCGCCCTGCAATAGCATCCAGTCATAAGTGCAAAAGGGGAGACGCAGCTTAAGCTGCGTCTCCCCTTGTTTATCCCCTCTGAGAGCTGGCGGTCGCCACCTCGCCGGCTCCAGACTTTTTGCGCATTCTGAAATCAAAAAAGGCCCCGGTATTTATCCAGAGCCTGCGCATGATAGCCAGAAATGCCAACGGCCAAACCCGCTATAAGTCAAGCCGGGAAACGGGTTTACTGGCTTTGGGTGGGCTTGCCCCTATGTTATGAGTTCCAGTTCACTTTCAAAAGCAGGGAAAATAGAACCGCCTTTTTCTTTTACAAGGAAGTGGTCTACGGAACTGGCTGGTTTTTTAGGTGTTGATCCCCTCGGGTTAGACAACTGAAAAATTTCAGCTAACATACAGGTTGCAAATATTTCTCCTTCTCTCCCTGTAAACTCGCCTTTTACTACTTTAACTCTGTCCCCGTCTTTCATATACCATCCTTTACCTAGGCGTGATTTAAACGACACCGAATAATAAGTTAACTATCGTCATCGAGAATCTTCAAATAGACTTAGTATTATGACCGTTTCATATATCATGACTTATGCTTCCCGGGGTTCTATGCCGGCCAGAGAAAACCTCCTTTAACCTTAATGCTTGATAAAACAAGGCGTCCCACAGGCTTCTGATCAGCCGAAGGTAGGTCAGCAACATGTCGATGATTCCCATTCTTTTCATCATGGGTCTTAGCCGCCATGGGGCCAGGTATACACTCTACCGGGTTCACTTCATGCCTAGGAGTTTCCGATTCAGGCACGAAATTAGAGGTGCAAGGCAGGAGGTGTTCCCGGCCGTTCGCCAGATGGTTTCTTGAGCTTCGTTTCGGCATGGTTACCCCTACTTCTCAACTATCAATCGTCGCAATTATAATCCTTCACCACAAATAAGTTAATACCGTATTATCATCCGATTAACTGCTGCGTGATTGATGTCCTACATGTGTTCGTCTTCTATTGTTGGTGGGGCGATGCGTGGTTGAGGAAGCCGCTAGCTAATTTCGCCCCTCTAACCGATCATTTCGTGCCTGGGTTAGCCCTTGTTTTGCGCGATAATTTTACGGGTTAGGGTGTCAGCTTTCGGGTCAACTGCAACCGAATTATAGAAAGAATTCGGGAGAAATTCAACATGATCCCTGCCAAATCCAACGGAGACCCTTTAAAGAAATGGATGTATTTCTCACAAAAACTTAAGCTACTTCCTTGGGGTACCTGAGGTCAATTGGTCTACTGTACTTTTACCCGCTCATGATAGCACCTGGTTAACATACAGGGGGCTCAATAGGTATAACTTTTAAAGTGGTGTTCAGTCTGGTGACTCAAGTCCGGTCACTTTTGACAAGAAGCGACCGAGGCATGTATAGTGGAATCCGTGGTGCTAGAACCTGCCTGAAGAGGGGCATGCATAGTCTCAGCAGAAGGAGGGGGGTAGAAGCTACCCCCGCTTAGTCCCCGTGCTGAGTTCCTCTACGAGGTGGCAAAGATATGCCCAGCCTAAATTCCTCACCGCAAAGCAGGAGTGCTCCAGAAGTAGCGCTTGTCTTACCTCCACTGGTCGAGGGGAATTTTGGGACGTACTACCCATCTACTGCAGTTCTGGCGGGCTACCTTTCGGCTAGGGGAATTGGTTCGCTCCAGACAGACATGAATGAGGATTTTGCCACTTACCTCCTGGAGACTGAGAACCTGGAGCATATGGCCGAAGGCCGGTTCGGGGAAGGGCTTACCCTTTCTCCTAGTTCACTCCCCTCTGTTGCCGCCCGGCTGATTGCTCGTCATAGGCACTTACTTCTAGACGAGCAGGGTAAGCATTGGTTTCGCGAGGACTCTTCCTACATAGCACACCTGCTCATCGTCCTTATCCAGCCCTATCGGATTGATCTGCCATTGTCTATTATGGCCACTCCTAGCTTCTACGACCAACCCCAAGCAGTGGCCTACCGGACTTTTTTTGAGCATATCTACTTTGCACGGACCCTGCCAGCCAACATACACACCGTAGGCATATCCATTCCGACAGGAACACAACTGGCGCCAGCTCTCATTTTAGGACGCCACTTGAAGACATTGCGGCCTGAGCTAGCCATTATTCTTGGAGGCCCAACCATCAGCCTAATGAGCCTAGCCGATGTTGAAAAGATGCTATCCTGCAACCCTGCCATTGACGCCATTGTTCGTTTTGACGGTGAACACCCGCTTGAGACGCTGCTTGAACAGAGACGATCCGGTAGCTGGGAGCCGGCAAAGGTTCCTGGCGTATCGTGCTTGGTGGGGACAGAGGTTGTCCACCACCCGCCAGAGGCAGGGCCAGATTTGGACTCCATTCCCTATGCTGAATATGATGCTCAACTTCTTTCACGCCTCGCTAAACCAGAGATAGGTATTGTCCAATCTCGGGGTTGCTACTGGGGAAGGTGTGCGTTCTGTGACTACGTGGAGCTTTACCAAGGCAGCCCACGCTTTAGAACAAGGACGGCGAAGAGTTTTGTCGATGAGATGGAATACCAGATTCAGAGGCATAGCGTATATCAGTTTTCGGTGATCACAGAAGCACTCGCTCCCGCCTTTGCCGCAAAGATTAGCCAGCTTATCCTCCAACGTGGCTTACGTGTGAAGTGGCACAGCTATGCCATGGTCGACAGACACTTCACACCCGAACTGTTCAAGACAATGGTCAATGCCGGGTGTGAGTATCTGGTCGTCGGTCTTGAAACAATGACAGACCGGGTCTTGCACCTAGTAAACAAGGCTGCCACTAAAGAAGACAATATCAGATTCTCACTTGATGCCAGAGCTGCTGGCTTAGACCTCAAGGTGGACTTAATAGCTGACCTGCCCACCACGACCTTTCAGGAAGCGATGGACTCTCTGGCGACACTTCGGAAAATTCAAGAGTGCTTCAGCTGGGTTGCCTACTTCCCATATGAAGTGACACGCTCATCGCGCATCGGCCGTGAGCCCGAGCGCTTTGGGCTCCATACTATGGACTCGAAGTTTACCCCTGGGCAATCTTGGCAGTCTTATTTCGCACAGATCCACCTGGAGGTGTTGGATCCCGCCATGACTGCAGATGAACGGAAGCAAGTTCTTGCCGAATGTCGAGCGTTCGAAAAGCAAGTTAACACCACAGAAGTCAACAGCCGCGAGACTAGAGATACTCCTGCAACTGTTGTGCCGGAAGATACTATTCAAAATGCCCGTTTTCGCTTGGCAGAGGAGTTCCTCGACATTACACCGGTGGAGGGAGACGTTCAGTACTACCATTGGCCAACACGGAAAAAATTCCGATTCCCGCAGGAATTGTCAGTTATACTTGAGAAGGTACGCTCTATACAGCCGTTTCGACCAGACGATTTCATCAGGTACTTCTCACCGATTTCTCTAGGCGAATATCACTTCAACGAACTGCTGGAGATAGGAATACTGACAGTATATAAGCCACCGAATAGGGAAACAGGGATCTAAAAGACATCCTCGCTATTCAGTGAGGCACTACCTACTTGCCCTAGAGTTTGACCTAATATTGAAACCTCTTCCTGCCTCACAAAAGGAGTGTTTCAGAACACACACCCCCCAGTAGTGGTGAAGCCGTAAGCATTGTACCATATCCCATATATCGTAGTGCGTACCGTGAAACAAGAGAGTTATCTGGGTTGGATATCTGCTATTGTGAAGAATAAGAAGTCCAATCCGTATTCTTACCTTTCTAACCTTTTCGTTAAAAAAGTAACGCCCGCTCTCCTCGCCTAACCAGACCTTTCAAGGCTTGAGCCACCTCAACCCCACGTAACTCACTACCTATGTCAGTGCGACGGACTCGCTTTACCTGCCAATGGCTCTCGACGGGCGCAAAGCCTCAATCATAGACTCCAGTGCGCCATCCGTCCGGCATATCCGCCGGGCGCACGTACTGGTCATACTTGCCAATGGTTCTCCACTGGCGCATTGCCTCAACTATAGGCTGCAGTGCGCTGGCGTCATAGCCCACATTCAATAGATGAATGTCGTGACAGGGTTCGACTGCGCTGACGGCGGGCGCTGCATCCGCAACAGGCAGCGGCTGATCTCCCCCTTCTGCGGCGGGGTTGGCAGCCTCTACCGATGGCGGCGGCGGTTCGAGTTCATCTATAGCTGCCTGGGGAACCGGTTGGCGGCAGACCACGAAGGCGCCCAGCTTGGGCTTGAGAATTTCTTTGTGGCGTTTTATTTTTTCCAGTCCACCAGCCTGGTACCAGTCTCCTGACTCCATAACGTCCACCAGAACATTCGGCCGTGCGATATGGAAATAATCGGCCGCGAGCCGCAGATTTTCTGCCTCGTCTCCTAAAACCAGAACCATGTCAGGCCAGAGGTCGCCCTTGCCAAACTTTCTACGGATCTCCTCGATGCTGTACCATTCCAAATGTTCGTCCAGTTCTTTAGCCTTGAAGTACACTTCGTGGAAATCGGTGCTGATGGCAGCAAAGGCGTTCAGTAAGCCCGAATGAAGAATAACCCTGGGCACCAGAAATACCGTATACTGGCTGAAATCCAGAGGCAGTCTCTCTGCAACACTCAGGGGAGGCAATTCTTCCGTATACCACCCAGGACGAGTATGCATTGAGGGAAGATCCTGCTGTAGCGTCTCGTCAGTAACCAATACTTGATGGGCATAATCGGGCGCCAAGAGCTTGATCAGGGACAGCGCTGTCCAGTGGATATATCCCCGGTGCAATAAAGTTTTAGCTGAAGTCTCAACCAGATCGGGCGCCGTCTGTTCAAACTCCTCGATGTTGGTCTTGCCCTGTAGCAAGGCAAACAAAGGCTCAAATAGCGGCCGCGTCACCCCTTCCGCCGGGTTCTGCAGCAGATCGGTGAGGTAGGAGTTCACAATGACTTCCTTCAGACTGAGGCGAGCCGTGATTTCCGCCTTAGCAGTAGCAAAGGCGGCACTCAGCTGAGAAGCCTCTGCCAGGAGAGTCGGGTGTTTCTCTTCGACAAAGGCTGCACGCACCTTGTCGAAGAGGCGGTAGAACCCGGGACGCACATCGCCGGGCATGACCACCACGCCGGGGGTGATTTCTATGCTGGGGTGCTCTTTTATGTAATTCTTGAGCTCATCGTAGTTCTGCTGCCAGTTTTCCATTACTACCTCCGCGAATTTCACACACTTCAGGTTGCCTATACAGGCAACCTGCGCACTGACATTATACAACACTAGGCCCCCATTTGAAAGGGGGGCATAGCAATCTGGACTTCTTTCGGTTAGAGCATCAGGAAAACCCATTGGCACCGACGGCCAGTGCACAATACGGCGGATTACTAGTCGCCGTTACCCGACTGGTCAACGGCACCCGGAACGGCACCCGGATGCTGTGCATACCACTCATCAGCCGTAATAGTTTGTGCTTGGTCATACCATTCATCTGATACTTGTGATATAGGTGCTGGAGCAGTAATCTGATAAACAGAAACCTGCTGTTTCTTAACATAGGTCTGTTTCATAGCTTCAAGAAGAAGTAATTGATTCAGAGCTACTTTGCCTGTGCCATTACATGCATCACAAGGCGCATTGTTCAAAATTACACCGGCTGTAACTTGAGTAGTGATAGGAGCATCTACACCAACACTAAAAGAAGTATTGAAGGTAGTAGTAATCTCCATATTGGCTGGAACATCTACTAGAACATATTGACTAGACAAAAGTTTGCTGGTTTTATAATCTGTTAAACCTAACTGCACATATCCATTAGCATCTAACTGTGTATCTCTATTTTGCATTGTTAGCGAAACACTATAGTTATAGAGAACGAAATTGACACAGCCCTGAATAGTTCCGACTGATTGCAAAGTGGCGTCTACATGAATAATCGCAACTTGGCTCATACCCGTTGTGGAGATTGTTCCTGTTCCATCGCAAACAGGACAAGGAACTTTTATGATGGCGGTGAGCAGGAGCAAGGGCGCCACGGTGAAGAAGGCCACATACTTCTTTTGAACCTTATGTCCTCTCCAAAAGCCCGACCATAATTTTGCAATATTAGCCATTTTCATGCCTCCACAGGCTACTACATGGTTTCTCTTGTTGATATTATTATAGCACAACTCGTCAAACAATCAGTATCTCAGGTCACATTTCTACCAGAATATTATGCCATCCGCCCTCAGTCATGTCGTTGGCCAAGATGACACACCAGCCTCCAGAGTGGTAAACTAGCCTTTAGCTGGGACGACTACCCGCGCCCCAAAGCAGATACGGGTTGATTTAGAAGATTTACGCGCGAGCATTATATAATAACCATGACTCTCGTTGACAGTACTACTTGGCTCAGGGAATTCTATCGCCGCTTTGACATCGAAACCAAACTTCTTTACGACAGGGAACCTTTCTGGCGTGTTTGTCAGAAGTGCTCTGATGGTTACTGCTGTTCCTGTGGTAGCTACGTGGCTGCTAACAGAACAGGTAACCCGTTTCTGGTTGAAGATTGGTTGCTCATACTGGAATTTGTGCAGGAACACTTTTCAATTGCCGATAAAAAAACGGCTGGCGAGCAACATCCTTGCGCATCGCTCGGACTGTATCTTTCTTTTCGGCAACCGTTGCAGCATCCACTCCGCCCATCCCTGGACTTCCCGTATTTACCCCTACACCGTCTCGTTTTACCCCAACCCAGACCTATTCATTGTTGGCGAGATGGCACTCCCCTCCTGTCCTGCCCTAGCCTCGCTCTTCGGGCTCAAAAAGGACCAGGAGTTCGTCTAGAGCTTACAGATAATAGCCAGAGATGAGAAGAGCAACCTGATACAAGTCAAGTTGAAAAAACACAAGCCCCTCTGGCTAATTGACGCTAGTGCCTACGTTAAAGAATACGAGAGCCATATACCCGGCAAATGGTCGGACAGTGATTGGAAAGCACTGTGGGCATTTGCCCGTGAGGCTGGAGGCGCAGAAGGCGAGCTACTGGCATTTTACATAGAAAAAGTAACACGAGTTTCCCTCTCTTAAGGAGACCGGTGGCACTATTCAAAGAGACACCTCTATGAACCCGTACAGTTCCTTGCATATGGTTACACAAAAACTTAGAATAGAAGCCGCAAAGCTGCGTTCGGGGCGAATCAACTAGACATGGAACCTAAAACAGGCGATTCGATGTTAGATAAGTACGGGCTTGGAGACCTGAAAACCAAGCATGTCTCCCTGTGGACAGACTCGGACTATAAGAACATCCTGGACGCGTGTAGGAAGGAAAACGTGTCACCCCAATTACCTCTCCTGTTCAACAACTCCAATATCAAGCGGCTGCTTGAGAAATCTCACTGCAGGCGATGTGGACGGTGTTGTGGCTGGGGACCCAATCCACTTCCATCTGGCCCGGGGGTATTTTTGTTTGATACCGAACTAAAACTACTCAGTCAACACTCCAACTACTCATGGAAACAACTAAAAAAGAAGACTATAAGCCACGAGAGCACGCCACACGCCAGTTATCTACCTTTCCCCTGCATCTTCCGCTTAAAAGATAAATGCCAGGTATACGAAGCCAGACCTTTCCCTTGCCGTGCTTATCCATTATCAAACTACCTGCTAAACGGCAAATACTATATTGCTGTGAACGTGCAATGCGAGTATGGAAGCGATATTTACAGGGCTGTATTGAGCGAACTCGCAGTCAACAGCGCCACTGAGTCGGGAATACCTTACGAGTCTTAATCACAGACTTTTGCCCCGTATGGGTGACGCAGCGTTGTCATGAGACGAGAAAACCGGCCATTTATGGATGAATCACAAGAGCGGCCAGTTGTAGGTGGATAAAAGATAACCCATTCGAGTATCCTCCGCCTCAGAGGCACTGAGGGCTCTGAAACCCCACTGAAACCGATTCACGCAGGTCGCTACCAGCAGCAGTATTGAATACCTTGTAAATAGTATGAGCTTGCCATTACCAAGGCTCCCCACTAGGTGCGCGGATGGGCTTGCCTAACCCCCCTCAACCATATACAATCAAGCCAAAGGATACAGTATTGGATAACTCTCTCAAGCCCACTACCTGCCGCCGCAGTCTCTTCAAATGGGGCGCGCGCACCTTCGTCATGGGCATCATCAACCTCAGCCCCGACTCCTTCTCCGGCGACGGGCTTTCGACTCTCGATGCAACCGTAGAGCAAGCCAGGCGTTTCGTGAAAGAAGGCGCGGACATCATTGACATCGGCGGCGAATCCACCCGCCCCAACTCCCAGCCCGTAACGATAGACGAGGAGATAGCCCGTATTATTCCTGCCATCGAAAGGCTCAGCAACGAGTTGAGCGTTCCCATCAGCGTGGACAGTTATAAATATGCAGTGGTCAAAGAGGCTATCCGGGCCGGGGCGCACATCATCAACGACATCTGGGGCCTCAAGCGGGAACCGCGACTGGCGGGGCTGGCGGCGAAGCACAAACTGCCCATCATCCTCACCTCCAACCAGCGCGACCAGCCATGCGAAGGCGACATCATAATTGAAATTCTGGCTGACCTCCATCGAGCCATCGGACTCAGCCAGGACGCGGGAGTGGCACCTGAAAACATCATCATCGACCCCGGCATCGGCTTCGGCAAGACGGTCGAACAGAACCTGGAAATCATCCACCGCCTGACTGAGCTAAAGGCGCTGGGAAAGCCCATATTGCTGGGCACCTCACGCAAGTCGTTCATCGGCCTGACGCTCGATTTACCCGCCGGAGAACGCCTCGAAGGAACAGCGGCCACCAACGCCATCGGCATCGCCAACGGCGCCGATATTATTCGCGTCCACGACGTGAAATTCATGTCACGCGTGGCTAAAATGAGCGATGCGGTGGTGAGAAAGAAAAGCCATGAGCTTTGAGATTGTCTCAGTCTATCTAGGATTAGGGTCCAACGTGGGCGACCGTAAGGAGAACCTGGATAAGGCGCTCGGCTTCCTATCGGAGCGGCTGCGCGTGGAAGAGGTATCATCCGTCTATGACACCACACCCGAAGACAACCCTGACCAGCCGCGCTTCCTCAACATGGTGGCTCACGCCTACACCACACTACAGCCACAAAACTTGCTCACGCTACTCAAAGGTATAGAGGCAAAACTCGGACGAGTCCCCTCCAAACCCTACAGCCCCCGCCCAATGGACATTGACATTCTCTTCTACGGCAAGCAGGTGATAAACAGCCCCACCCTCACCGTCCCCCACGCCCGCATACCGGAGCGCGCCTTCGTGCTGGTACCGCTCAAC
>JBEKPN010000013.1:0-11562 GCA_049520695.1 Dehalococcoidales bacterium
GGGGGAGTGCCACCACCGATGTGTTTGCCGCGGGAGTAAGCGGCACCGTCCTACATTATGATGGCACGGCCTGGACAGCCATGACCAGTGGCAGCACCAACAACCTTTATGCTGTATGGGGCAGCTCGACATCGGACGTGTTTGCCGCGGGAGTAAGCGGCATCATCCTACATTATGATGGCACAACCTGGACGGCCATGACCAGCGGCAGCACATCTGATTTGAATGTGGTCTGGGGCTTGTCAGCCACCAACGTCTATGCCGCGGGCAGCAACGGCGCTATCCTGCACTACGACGCCACCGCCTGGACGGCCATGACCAGCGGTACCACCAAAACGCTCGCATCCGTTTGGGGCGATTCCGCCAGCAGCATCTACGCGGCAGGAGCGGGGGGTACAGTCTTGAAGTTCGGCCCGCCGCCTACGACGACGACCACCACTACAACAACGACAACTACTGCTTCGACCACTACGTCAACGACGACTACACCCACAACGACCACCACGACGACCACCACACCGGCCTCGACGGGAGGTCTGGATGCGGGTGAGATAGCTCTCCTGGTTGTAGGAGCCATCATCCTGGTCTTCATCATCACCTCTATGGTGCGCGGAAGGGCGAGCAGCAAAGGGCGCTAACATCCCGCCAAAGACTCGATAATGAAAAGAGAGAGGGTTTTAACCCTCTCTCTTTTTAATCCTTCTCTATCATTCCCGCGAATCTAGCAGGTGCATGATGCATCGTGCCCTCTTATTTTCTTTCCCTCTTGCTTGTCCTGAGCGAAGCCGAAGGACCCCACCCTCTTACTTAATTTTCACTTCGAATTGTAAAACCGGGGCGTCAAGAGGGGTGCAGACCCCTCTTGAAAAACCTTTTTAATTTATGTTCCCTTCCCAATTAGGAAGGGGATAAAAGCCTGCACTGAGCAAAGCGAATGTGGGGATGGGAGAAACAGTGGTGGAGCATCTTTTCTTGCAGTCCCGCGCGTCTGATAGTAAAATGGGGCAGATGTTAAGGAGAAAATAATATGCCCGAACCCATCCTCACTGAAATTAGAAAGCTGACCGCCATCGCCACCGATATGGACCTCTCCGGCGGCCTGCGTTCCAACGCCATCAAGAACATGGGCAACATCGGCACGCGCGACGCGCTTTTAGCCCTGCTGGAACTGGCAGCCAACGAGAAGCTCAACGCCGGCGAAAGAAAATTGGCCCTCAAGCAGGCCGATAAAATCATCAAATAGCATGAGTCTGGGAATCGGCATCATCGGGCTTTCCGGCAGCGGCCGCACCACCGTCTTCAACGCCCTCACCGGCAACAGGGCGGAGACGGGCGGATACGGGGCTACCTCGGCGGCGCACGTGGGCATGGCCAGGGTGCCGGACGTGCGCCTCAACGTGCTCACGGGCATGTTCCATCCCAAAAAGACCGTCCACGCCGAGATCCAGTACCTCGACGTCGGCGCTTCCGTCAAGGCCCTCGCCCAGGGCGGCGGCACAGCGGGACAGCTGTTAACCCAGCTTGCCGGAGTGGACGCGCTGCTCAACGTGGTGCGGGCCTTCGAAGACCCCACCATCCCCCACCCTTCAGGCAGCATCGACGTGGCGCGTGACATCTCGGATATGAACCTCGAAGTCACCTTCTCCGACCTGGCCATAATAGAAAAACGCTTCAACCGCATCGCTTCATCTATTCGCGGGGCCAAGCCCGAGGAGAAGCCCCGTTTGCTGGCGGAGCAGGAGCTGATGCATCGCCTGCGCGACGAACTGGAAAAGGATATCCCCATCCGCGAGCAGAAGCTGACGGAGGAGGAAGAGCACCTGCTGGTGGGCTATCAGTTCCTCTCGGCCAAACCGCTCATCACGCTGGTCAATATAGGCGAAGCCGACTTGCCGAAGTCCAAGCAGATGGAGGCCGAACTGAACCAGCGCTTCGCCCAGCCCAACCACCGCGTCATCGTGCTGTGCGGCAAGCTGGAGATGGACCTGTCGGGGCTGGACGAAGCCTCGACCAAGGACTTCCTCAAGGAGTACGGGCTGGAGCAGACCGGCCTCGAGCGCGTCATACATACATCGTACGACCTGCTTGGACTCATATCGTTCCTCACCGTCGGGCCGGACGAGGTGCGGGCCTGGCCTATTACCAAGGGAACGATAGCCCAGAAGGCCGCCGGCAAGATACACTCCGACATCGAGCGCGGCTTCATCCGCGCCGAGGTCATCGGCTACAAAGAGCTGCTGGAGTGCCAGACGCTGGCCGAGGCCAAGAAGCGCGGGCAGCTCCGGCTGGAAGGCAAGACCTACATCGTGCAGGACGGGGACGTAATTAACTTTTTGTTTAACGTTTAAATCTTTTGTCAGATTGTTATCGAAAGCCCTCTACTGTTTTTGGTAGAGGGCTTTTTTGTGTGAACCAAGCCAGTTAAAAGGCGGAGGCCGCTTGCCTCCTTTTTGGTATTGTACCACAAAAGTGTATAGAAAACCGGAAGTGCTTGCAGCATACCACCCCCACTCTCGACAAACACAATTAGTGTGCTATGATATATCTAATAGTTATATAGGTAATGGTATGAAAGAAACAAATTACGTAGTCCTCGGGTTGCTTAGCGAGTCTCCACTGACCGGTTATCAGATCAAGCGGCTTATCGATTTGCGATTTCGCTTTTTCTGGAGTGAAAGTTATGGGCAGATTTATCCCACCTTGAAGGCCCTTAGAAATGACAGGCTAATTGAAGAGGTAAATAACGCCGCACTGCGTAACCGGTCCCAGAAAACCTACCGCATTAACCCGGCAGGTTTGCAGGCACTGCAGCGCTGGCTTAGGCAGCCAGTGGTGCGGGAGACGGTCAGGCTCGAAATCCTGCTGAAAATGTACTTCTCTCATCTAGTTGATTCTAATGCCATGATCGGACATCTTACGGAATTTCAAGAGAAGCATGAAAAAGAGCTTAAAGTTATGAATGTGGTGGAAAAGGAGCTGCAAACCATTCTCGACAAAGACCCAAACCATAGATACATCCTAAGAGTAGTTAGCTTGGGAAAGAAAATAAACGAAGCTTACATTGACTGGAGTAAGGAGACCATCAAATTCTTAGAAAGAGGGGAGGTCCATAGATGATGGAGGGGAAGATCAAAGAAATGGATATCAACCAAGCAACACCGGTTTTAAAAAAAGCATTCTTCAATTATCCTCTCATGCGGCGCGCCATGTATGTCTGGTTTGTTGAAGTTGGCCTTTCATTTTTCAATTTCTCTGTTCTGATGAACCTGGTGTATGAACCACGCTGGGGCAGTCTCATTGCGCATCAGATAGGTATGTCGACCCGTATAATCTATGTTTTCCTTCTAGCGTTTTTCATTGTAAGGGGCAGTAAGGAGTACAGCACTCGAGATCTCTTCTTTCTCGGCCTCTTCTGGATGGTCGCATGGCTGGTCATCGAGTGGGGCGGAAGCCTGATAATGGGAAGACCGGTTTCTGAGATCGTGGTGGGCTGGAACATCGTAAAAGGTTATATGTGGCCTTATGTGCTCCTAACATACTTGACGTCCTCTTTGATCATCGGCAGTCTCTTGCCTCATAAAAAGAGAGATTGAGCAAGCCGGCAGGTAATTGTTAATAAATAAATATATCAAGGAGAAATGAAATGGAGGATACTAAAAGGATTAATTTCAGCGTTACCATGACTAACAGGCAGCGAATCAGAAGGGCTATCATCCTGATTTCCTTTCTACTGTTTCCGATAACATTTAAGTTCTTCTCGCCCTATATCATCATGGATGGAGCTTCCCAGGGCATAATTGACGGTAGTTTCTTTTACTTTATCTTTCTTTTTGTTTTCTCTCTGTTCTTCGGGAGAGCAGTCTGCGGATGGTTCTGCCCGGCGGCAGGTGTCCAGGAGTGGAGCTGCACTGTTAATAACAAGAGAGTCAGAGGTGGCAAATTCAACTGGATCAAGTACTTCATCTGGGTTCCCTGGGTGGGAGCGATAGTTGCCGCCACCGTAGCAACCGGCGGCTTCAACACTATCAACCCCTTCTACCTTATTGATAACGGTGTTTCACTCTCCAGCGTGCCAGATTTCTTCATTTTCTACATTGTTATTGCAATAATCGTCGGTTTCTCTTTGACAGTGGGCAGGAGAGCCTTCTGCCACTACCTATGCTGGATGGCCCCCTTCATGGTAATCGGCACCAAAATAAGCCAGGCACTCAAACTACCTTCTTTGCATCTCATATCTGACAAGAGCAAATGCGTAAACTGTCTGACTTGCACTAGCAACTGCCCCATGAGCCTGGAAGTAAATGGGATGGTGCAAAAGGGAAACATGCGCAATTCGGAGTGCATCCTGTGCGGCACCTGTGTCGATAACTGTCCCAACAAAACCATTCAATTCAGTTGGCGAAGGTGATAACACCTAGTCTGAAAAGTGCAGGTCAAATCATGGTAAAATGGCCCAATCGGTTCTCATCTTAGGTATTTTTATTAGTTATGGCTTTTGCAGTGTCCTGTTAGAATGGAAGGGGAAACAAAGGTGGCAGGCGAAAAGCCTGCCACCCTCGAATTAACCTACTTTAACACGGCTGTGTTTATTCCCCGTCATCGTCCTGGCTCACCGACTGTTTAATTCTCCTGATGACGTAGTCGATGGTGGCCTTCTTGCGGTTCTGGTACATCCTGACCAGAATGTTGACAAACCTAAGGAACGCCAGCACGAATAAAATGAAATATACCGCCTGCCAGGTGCTGGCAGACAGAGGACCGATGTCCTTGAAGGTGGTCAACAGCAGCGTGGATAGGAATGAAAGCGCCAGGGTGCCTGCTCCGACCCACTCCGCACGCGAGTTCAGCGTTTCGCGGTGCTGGATGAGCGCCAGCCTCAGCTTGTCCTCGGTGGTAAGCACCACATCCTGCGACAGGTTCTTGTGGATGACGACCTCTCCCTGGAAGTCCTCTTGTTCCAGTTCGATGATAGCGCCTTTTTTGGGAGCAGGCTTAGGCGTGGTCACTGTCGCTCACCTCCTCCCCCTTGTACACGGTGTACTGCAGGGTCTTGTCCGGGCTGCCCTGCAGCGTATAGACGCGCAACTGGATGTAGAGCCGGCGCCCTTCATACTTCCCGATGCGCATGGGCTTGATAGTGCCCGCGCCGAAACGGTCGTCGAAATTGTAGAGATTCAGTTGGAGAGTCCCCGGTTCGGAAACACTGCTTTCCACGGAGGTACCGCGACCTTCTTCGCCGACCTTGAACTCGAAGACGATCTTGATCCCCAGGTCCGGGTAGTGCAGCGAGATGGGACTGCCGGCGAAGGATATGACGGTACCGGAATCGATGACCTCAGCCGGGCCCGATTCTACTGTTTTTGCGAGATAGGTCTGCTCTTCGCTCATCCCCGCCTCCTTTTTATATGTGGGACTAGTATATATTTTTCAGGCGTTACGGGCAACATTCCCCTGCTTAAAGCGGTAGGGGTATGGGTAGGGCACAGGAAAACCCGGCAACGGATGATTTGAAAAAGAAAATACCGAGATGATACACTATAGCACCCGTTCTGATAGTCTTTATTCCCTGATTTCCAGTAGTAGAAACCACAGGAGGGGTACTATTTTTATATCGGTATCCTAATGTGACAGATGTATGACAGGAGGATTTGGGCATGACAGCCGGCCATAAGCTTCATGAAATCATTATAAATAACAAAACCGTCAAAGCTACGGATGGCATGACCGTATTGGAAACGGCTCAAGCGGCTGGTATCTATATTCCAACACTCTGTCATCATCCGGCGCTGGAACCCTCGGGAAGCTGCCGCCTTTGCGTTGTAGAGGTAGATGGCAAACGAATTCTGCCGTGTGCCTGCACCCTGCCGGTAGAGTCGGGCATGGTAATACATACCGATAGCCCCCGGGTGCAGCAATTCCGCACCACTCAACTAGAGAGTATTATAAGTGAACATCCACGGGATTGCCTCCTCTGCCCCGAGAATCTGCGCTGCGAGCTGCAGAAGGTAGTCGAATATATCGGGGTGCGTCCGATACCACAGGTGCACCGGGGCCCTCAACTTAGAGACCCGGGAATATTCTTCAGCCGTGACTACAACCTGTGTATACGCTGTGGCCGGTGTGTGCGCGTCTGCCATGAAGTGCGGGGCAACCGGGCTATCTATTTCGTGCTGGATGACACAGGACTTTCCGTGGGGACACCTCTGAATCGCTCCCTAGAAGATTCGGGATGCCAGTTTTGCGGCGCTTGCGTGGATGTTTGTCCCACCGGTGCCCTGGTGGATAAAAGGCAGCAGGGGCTGGCTGAGCGAGTGGTCAAGACCACCTGCCCCTATTGTGGCGTGGGTTGTCAGCTGGACCTTGAAATAAAGAACGGCAAAATTATGCAGGCCATCCCGGACGCTAATGGCCCGGCCAATCACGGACAGGCCTGCGTCAAAGGGCGCTTCAGCATACCGGATTTCGTGCATAGCCCTGAGAGATTGACCACACCGCTCATCCGTCAGGGAGACCAGCTGTTGCCTGCCAGTTGGGAAGAAGCCCTGGACTTAGCAGCCCATAGACTTAAATCTTATGGCCCGGAGGAAGTGGCCGTTATCGCTTCGGCCAAGTGCACCAATGAGGATGTCTATGTGACGCAAAAGCTGGCACGCGCAGTATTAGGTACTAATAACATTGACCATTGCGCCCGTCTTTGACATGCCCCCACGGTGGCCGGTCTGGCCGCCATGTTCGGTTCGGGGGCTATGACCAATCCCATAACAGACCTGCAGAAGGCGGCCTGCATCCTGTCCATCGGAACCAATACTACTGAGGCCCATCCTGTCATCGGCATGCAGGTGAAACAGGCGGTACGTCATGGTGCCCGGCTTATTGTGGTCAACCCGCGACGCATAGAGCTGGTGAAGTATGCTGACATCTGGCTTAGACCGCGCACGGGTACTAACGTACCTTTATTAATGGGGATGGCGCGTGTCATACTGGATAACGGCTGGCATGATGCCAATTTTATCGAAAACCGCTGTGAGAATTTCGAGGCCTTAAAGGCCTCCTTAGAGTCTTTTGATCTCGCATCAGTCTCCGCCATTACCGGCGTATCCCAGGATGACATCGTCAGGGCAGCTAAAATGTATTCTACCACCAGCCCAGCCAGTATCATGTATGCCATGGGTATCGCGCATTTCAGCCACGGCACAGACAATGTCATGGCTGTAGGCAATCTGGCCATGCTCACTGGCAATGTCGGTAAACCTGGGTCAGGTGTCAACCCGCTGCGTGGACAGAACAATGTACAGGGAGCTTGCGACATGGGTGCCCTGCCGGATGTGTATCCCGGCTATCAGAAAGTGACCGATATGGCAGTTCGGGAGAAATTTGAAAAGGCGTGGGGCCAAGTACCTGAGGCTAAGAACGGCTTGACACTGACCGAGATGTTAAAGGCTGCCGATGCCGGCAGTATAAAAGCCATGTACATAGCTGGTGAAAACCCTATGCTTTCTGACCCGGATATCAGCCATGTGGAGACAGCCCTGAAAAAGCTTGAATTTCTGGTGGTCCAGGATATCTTCCTCACGGAAACGGCTAAATTGGCAGATGTAGTTTTTCCCGCTGCCAGCTTTGCTGAAAAAGACGGCACCTTCACTAATACCGAGCGTCGCGTGCAAAGGGTGAGACAAGCCATTGAACCCGTGGGTGATAGCCGTCCGGACTGGTTAATAACCTGCCAGCTAGCGCAAAGAATGGGAGCCAGCGGGTTCGAGTATCGTAACTCGCGCGATATCATGACCGAAGTGAATAAACTGGCTCCCATCTATGGCGGCATTTCCTTCGAACGCCTGGAACAGGGCAGCCAGCAGTGGCCCTGTCCCGACCCCGACCATCCGGGTACACCCATTCTGCATTGCGGCCAGTTCAGCCGCGGCAGGGGCAGATTCCAGCCACTGGTCTACCGACCACCGCTTGAAATGCCTGATGAGGTATTCCCGCTCTTACTGAATACCGGGCGTAGCCTTTTCCAGTACCACACGGGCACAATGACACGCAAGTCCAAGGGATTGAATGCCATGTTGAGAGAGGAAAGAGTAGAAATACATCCTGAAGATGCCAAACGCTTGGGTATAACGGATAGTGAGATGGTAAAAGTCATCTCGCGTCGTGGTGAGGTAACTGCCAGGTCTCGCATAACAGACGTTACTCCTGTGGGAAGCGTGTATATGACCTTTCACTTTGCTGAGAGCCCTGCGAACCGGCTAACCAATCCTGCTTATGACAGGGTAACCCAAACGCCCGAGTATAAAGCTTGCGCGGTGCGGGTGGAAAAGCTGACGGAGGCCGCCAATGTATAAAGTGGTAGGTAAACAGAAACTGGCTCCGAGTGTATATATGCTGGAGATAGAGGCACCGGCAGTGGCCAAAAAGGCGGCACCGGGGCAGTTCGTCATGCTAATGGTGGACGAGAAGGGTGAACGCATACCACTTACCATTGCCGACTGGAATACTGAGTACGGTACAGTTTCTCTGGTAGTCAGCCAGGTAGGAAGCACTACTGGTAAGTTGGCCAATCTCAAACCCGGAGACACATTGGCTCATTTTATTGGACCTCTGGGCAAACCGGCTGAGATTGCAAGTTTTGGCAATGTGGCCTGCGTGGTTATGGGCTACGGTATGATTACTATCGTTCCCATCGCCCGAGCCCTGAAAGAAGCCGGCAACAGAATTTATTCCATCGTGGCGGCACCCAGCCAAGCCGACCTGCTCAAACTTGACTACCTGCAAGGGGTCAGCCATGAGTTGATAGTGGCTACCTCGGATGGCTCTTGCGGGGAAAAAGGTTGGGTCATTGAACCTTTGCGCCGCTTGGTCTGCAACAACGCAATACAGCGTGTCTTCAACATCGGCTCACTATGTATGATGAAGCTGGTATGCGCCACCACTAAAGAGTTCAAGGTGAAGACCATGGTAAGCCTTAATCCCATTATGGTGGATGGTACCGGCATGTGCGGTGCCTGTCGCTGTTCCGTAGCCGGGAAAACCAGATTCGCTTGTGTGGATGGGCCTGAATTCAATGGTCATGAGGTAGACTGGAATCTGCTGATGGCAAGACGCTGTACTTATCCGGTAAGTCTAGAAGAAGCCGCCAGCACTTACCGCTGCCAGTATTGCGGCCAATGGTGATATAAGGAGGAACTTGGTGGCAGCACTCAATTTGAACCGTGTGGAAATGCCCAGGCAAGAACCTGCCGTCAGGGCTAAAAACTTTGCAGAAGTGGCTCTGGGTTATACCGCTGAGATGGCAATGGAAGAGGCACAGCGCTGCATCCAGTGCCCCAAGCGTCCATGTATAGAAGGATGCCCTGTGGGGATAGAAATCCCTGATTTTATCAAAGCCCTCCGGGAAGACAACATGCCCGAGGCGGTGAGAATACTCAAGCGTAAAAACAGTCTGCCTGGTATCTGTGGTCGGGTGTGCCCACAGGAAACCCAGTGCGAACAACGCTGCGTGCTGGTTAAAAGAGGCGCACCCGTAGCCATCGGAAGACTGGAGAGATATGTGGCCGACTGGGAACGCGGGCAGGCCACTGCCACTCGACCAATTCCTGAAAAACTTCCCTCATCGGGTAGCCGGGTGGCTATCGTGGGTTCGGGGCCGGCGGGTTTAACCTGTGCTGCCGACCTGTCTATATTGGGGCATGAGGTAACCATTTTCGAAGCCCTGCATGTGGCAGGTGGCGTGCTGATGTACGGTATCCCTGAGTTCAGACTGCCCAAAGCTATTGTACAGGGAGAGGTGAATTATATTAAGTCCCTGGGCGCTGATATTAAGCTGGACTGGGTGGTAGGTAATACCATTTCTATAGACGAGCTTTTAGACGAGGGATACAAGGCCATCTTTCTGGGGAGCGGAGCAGGACTACCCATGTTCCTCAATATTCCGGGCGAAAACTTCTGCGGTATATACTCTGCCAATGAGTTTCTCACCCGCATCAATCTGATGCACGCCGGCGAGAAAGGCTTTGACACACCCCTGCCTATGGGCAAGAATGTAGCGGTTATCGGTGGTGGAAATGTGGCTATGGACGCTGCCCGCTGCGCTCTCAGAGCTGGGGCGGATAAGGTTTCAATTGTCTATCGCCGCACCCGTGCCGAGGCACCCGCACGGGGAGAAGAGCTGGAAAATGCCTATGAAGAGGGCATAGATTTCCGCTATTTGACCAATCCTTTACGTTTCCTGGCTGACAGCCGTGGCTGGGTAGCTGCCATGGAGTGCATTGAGATGGAGCTTGGTGAGCCTGACGCCAAAGGCCGACGGCGACCTATTCCCAAACCCGGCAGCGAATTTGTTCTGGAAGTGGACACGGTGGTAGTATCCCTGGGCACTACCCCCAATCCTCTGGTGCCTGCCAGTACCCCCGGGTTGAACACCAAGCAAGAGGGCACCGTGGTAATAGACAACTCCACAGGACGTACTACTAAACCGGGGGTGTGGGCCGGCGGTGATGTGGCTACCGGGTCGGCAACCGTCATCAGCGCCATGGGTGCCGCCAGGATTGCAGCCTCAGATATGGATAGTTATCTGAGGCTAAAAGTGGCTGCAAATTGGCAATAGCAGGTGCCAGGAAAACCCAGGGTTATTCCCAGAACCTTTGGCTTCGGGGAACCGGCGAGGAACGAAATATAGATATTGGTTAAACGATTCAAAGCTAACCAGGGAAACCGATCGTCGTTTCAGCGATACGGCGCTCACGCCTGAACAATCGTTTCCTGAGGCTAAATTTGGGTCAGTCGTTTCTCGAAACAGGCTCCTCCGCGAAACGAAAACCAGTAGCTGTAGGGGTGAGGCATGCTCGCCCGTGGGGGAGATAAGAAACCTGCCCTCACTCCTCCTTGCCTACTTGCCCCCGAGGGTATAATATTAAGCATCATGCATTCGAGGGGGAGAAGATGACGGGTGAAATGGTTCACGTGGGTTTCGGGAACATTCTGGCCATGAATCGGGTGATCGCCATTTCCGCCCCTAATTCAGCTCCCACCAAGCGCACCGTCCAGGAGGCGCGCAACAAAGGCATGCTGGTCGATATGACCAATGGACGCCGTACCAAGGCCGTCATCTTCATAGACAGCGGGCACATCGTGCTGGCGGCTCTGGCCCCGGAGACTATCACCGGGCGCTTGCAGATAACCCGTGGCAGTGCTGTCGTGCGGCCTGAGCTAAGCGATGAAGCCCTCACGCCCTAATCCCGCCCCCCTCTCTCCCACCCCGGTTCCCCTGGTCGTCGTGCTTTCCGGCCCTTCGGGCGCTGGCAAGGACGCCGTGCTGAGCGCCATGAAAGCCCGCGCGCAGCCGCTTTCTTTCATCATCACCAATACCACCCGCCCTCAGCGACCTGGTGAGGTGGACAACGTCCACTACCATTTTGTCTCGCAGCAGGCGTTCAAGCGCCTGATAGATGGATGCGAGCTTCTCGAACACGCCAAGGTCTACGGCCACTTCTACGGTGTGCCCAAGGCCCCGGTGCGCCAGGCGCTGGCGCAGGGGAAGGACGTCATTATCAAGGTGGACGT
>JBEKPN010000014.1:0-11091 GCA_049520695.1 Dehalococcoidales bacterium
AGGCTATCGGGGTTGCTCGGGTGGCGCTGCCCCTCACCACTGTGGATGCAGCTGTTGATAAAGGTACTCAAGCCATTATCATTACCCTGCTTGTGATTACATTTCTAATCGTGCTGCTGACGGCTTTTACCACGCGCCATATCACATCACCACTCTCACAGATTGCCCGGGCGACCGAAGCGGTATCCAGTGGTGATTTATCACAACAGGTGACCATCCATACGCACGATGAGGTGGGCAGGCTCGGGCAAGCTTTTAACGATATGGCAGCCAGGCTCAGCCAGACGACAGCGCTGGCCAACGCGGAAAAAAGTCGGTTGGAAGTAGTACTCACAAATCTTGCTGATGGCATCATCATGATGGGAGCTGATGGGCGGGTACTGCTGGCTAACCCTGTAGCGGAAAATCTTTTCAACTTCCGGTTAGAGGAATCCAAGGGCCGTTCAATAATCGAGGTTGCCCACGATCATGAAGTGGACGCTTTATATAAAAAGTTCCTGGCAAGTGGGGAAGAAACTATGGCTGAGGTGGAGCACGCAGGCCATTACATCCACGTGGTTGTTTCTCCTCTTCCTGCAGACCAGCCGGGCGGGGCGCTGATTCTCCTTCAAGATCTGACACAGCTTCGCACTTTCCAGATGATGCGTCAGGAGTTTGTGGCCAATGTGTCGCACGAGCTGCGCACTCCACTGGCCGGCATCAAGGCCATAGTAGAAATATTGCAGGACGGGGCGCTTGAAGATAGAAAAGTGGCAGGTGATTTCCTTAACCGGGTAGACATAGAAGTGGATAAACTCACCCAGATGGTAAGCGAGCTCATGGAACTTTCACGCATCGAGACAGGGCGCGTAAACCTGGAACTCAAACCCACCGATCTTAACCTGCTCTTGCAGGAATCCGTGATGCGCTTTTCACCCCAGGCGGAGAGGCAAAAATTGGGCATGGTGACACAACTCGATGATGCCCTGCCGCAAGTCCAGGCAGATAGTGCTCGCCTCATGCAGGTAATCAACAACATCTTGCATAATGCCATCAAGTTTACCCCGGCGGGCGGCAGGATAGCGGTTTCCAGCCACCGAGAAAAGGATCGGGTAGTCGTAACAATTGCCGATACAGGCATAGGTATCAGCGAGGCTGACCTGCCGCATATCTTCGAGCGTTTTTACAAGGTGGATCGCTCCCGTGCCAGCCAGGGTACCGGCTTGGGACTCGCCATCGCCAAGCATATTGTATTAGCCCACGGAGGGCAGATCTGGGCGGAGAGCGAACCTGGCAAAGGAGCAGTTTTCAGCTTCAGCCTGCCGCTACAGTAATAATATTTAACATTCCCTTAACAATCCTTTAATCTTTCTTTAAAGGAACTCATCTACACTAGTAGAAGATGAATATAGGGCTTCTGCTAGTCCTTTTGCTGGTTCTCGGTGCCGAATTCACCAACGGGCTGACTGATGCCGCAAACGCCATAGCCACGGTAATAGGCATGCGCGTTCTTTCTCCCATAAAAGCGGTCATCATGGCTGCAGTGCTCAACATGGTGGGGGTACTAGTAACCGGCACAGCCGTGGCTACTACCATTGGTAAAGACATCGTGCGCCCCGAAGTGATCACTCTCGAAAGTCTAGCTGCAGCTATGTTCACTGTAATCGCGTGGATGGTTGCCGCCAGGTTCTTCAATATCCCGACTAGCGCAACGTACGTCTTATTAGCCGGGTTAGCTGGGGCGGGGCTAGCTACCGCTGGGTCTTCAGCGCTTCTCTGGGATGGCTGGCGTAAGGTATTGATGGGCCTTGTTGTGTCTACTGTAGTGGGGTTTGGCCTGGCTTTTATCATTATGATAATAATCTACTGGCTGTTTCGTCATGCACAACGCCCAACCGCTGGGCGTCTATTCCAAAGGCTCCAAATAGTATCCGCTGGCTTTTTGGCATTCAGTCACGGCAGCAACGATGGGCAAAAGTTCATGGGAGTCTTCACGCTGGCACTCGTGCTTGGTGGTGTCATACCTAATTTCCATGTGCAGACTTGGGTGGTATTTCTATGTAGTGCGGTCATGGCAGTTGGTGCGGGAATAGGTGGCTGGCGCGTTACCAAGACCAAAAGACTAACCAAGGCAAAGCTAGAGCCCGTTAATGCTTTTGTAGCCGAGACTGCAGCCAGTATATCCATTCTAGCGTCATCGGTTTTCGGTATCCCGTTAAGCACAACCCACACCATCGGGACCGCAATAATGGGCGTGGGCGTCACCAACCGCCTTTCAGCGGTGAATTGGGGAGTATGCCGGCAAATCGTCATAACATGGCTGTTAACCTTCCCCGCCTGTCTAATATTGGGGTACCTGTTCACATGGCTCTTCAAGCTTATTTTCTAAAAATATCCAGGAGTCTGGCTTCATATCGGGTCAGTTCCTTCTTTCAGCTTGCGTCACCTAGAGAATGTTTTAGTGCTTTGAAAAGCTAGTCTTAGACTTCAGGGGAATGGGATATTCAGGAATAATGTTGAAAAGCAGGAACAGCCAAATAATACGTATGGGCGACCGCCTTTTCCCACGGGCCGCCTTGATATGTGCTCTCATCGTGGTGGCCATTCTGATAAACATCCTCATCATCCTCTTCATCCAAGCTTGGCCGGCCATACGCGGAACAGGCGCTTCTTTCTTTGTCAGTTCCACCTGGGACCCCGTCAAGAACGCATATGGTGCGCTGCCTGCCATATACGGGACGTTGGTAAGTTCTTTGCTGGCTCTGCTGATCGCCGTCCCCATCAGCCTGGGAGCGGCCATATTCTTGGTGGAACTTTCTCCAGCCTGGCTACGCACACCAGCCTCTTTCCTCATCGAGATGCTGGCAGCCATACCCAGCGTCATAGTCGGGCTATGGGGGCTCTTCGTGCTGGTACCCGTGGTAAGAAATCCCATCGAGAGTTGGCTGGGTACACACCTAGGCAATCTGCCATTTTTCACGGGGCCGCCCTTTGGCTTCGGTTTTTTGGCAGCCGCCATCATACTGGCCATCATGATAATACCCATTATTACCGCCATGAGCCGTGACGTTTTACGCGCCGTCCCTTCAGCCCAGCGGGAAGCCATGCTGGCGCTGGGAGCCACGCGCTGGGAAACCATCAACAAAGCCGTGCTGCCTTACGGGCGCTCCGGGCTGGTGGGAGCCATAATGCTGGGCCTGGGACGTGCCCTGGGTGAGACCATGGCTGTCACTATGGTCATCGGCAACGGCTACAGGCTAACGGCTTCGCTATTTTCACCGGGCACCACGGTGGCTAGCAAGCTGGCCAGTGACTTCGGCGAGTCTGCGGGTCTTTCGCTCTCCAGCCTTATCGAGCTGGCGCTGATACTCTTCATCATAACGCTCTTGGTCAACGTGGTGGCGCGTTTGCTGGTATGGCGCATGACCTCTGTGAAAGGACACCAGGGATGAGGGTTATGACACAGCCGCGCTATAACCGGAGAAGGTGGTTTAACCGCTTCATGCTCGGCTTGAGTGCGCTGGGAGCGGGGGCGGCTATACTCATAGTCTGCCTGATGTTGGGATACATCATCGTGCATGGCCTTTCTTTCATCAATCTTCAATTCCTGACGAGTTCATCGGTAGGCCCCGGGCAACCGGGTGGTGGCATGCGCAATGAAATTTTAGGGACTCTTATACTGGTAGGGCTGGGCTCGCTTATCGCAGTGCCCCTCGGGCTGATGACCGGCATATTCCTCTCCGAGTTCGGTAGTCCTTTTGTGGCGTCGGTAGTGCGTTTTGCCACCGACATACTGGCGGGTGTTCCATCCATCGTTGTAGGTGTATTTGCCTACGCCATCATCGTTCGTCCGATGCATTCCTATTCGGCGTTTTCTGCTGGTGTGGCTCTGGCAATAATCATGATACCGGTGGTGGCGCGCACTACCGAAGAATCGATGCGGCTGGTGCCGGGCTCCATGCGCGAGGCAGCTCTAGCACTGGGTATAACCAGGTGGCGCTCGGTAGTATCGGTAGTCATCCCGGGGGCGCTGGCGGGCATCGTGACGGGTGTGATGTTAGGCGTGGCGCGCATCGCCGGCGAGACAGCCCCGCTTATCTTCACGGCGCTGGGTAACGCTTTCGGGTACAGCGGTCTGGGGAAACCCATCGGGGCGCTGCCGCTGCAGATTTACCGCTATGCCATCTCCCCGTACAAAAACTGGCAGCAGCAGGCTTGGGCAGCAGCCTTTTTACTGGTGATATTAGTGCTCATTATAAGCCTGGCCGTGCGCTGGCTGAGTCGAAAAAGGCAGGTCTGAGTATATTTCTTAGGGGAAAATATTATGGATACTATACTAAAGTCTCTCGTAAGCCAGAACACTAGGGCGAACATCTCCGGCGACAACATAATGGTAGCCGAAAACCTGAGGGCTTACTACGGCTCCTTTCTGGCCGTCAAAGACTTCAACATGGGAATTAAAACTAAATCGATAACCGCTATTATCGGGCCTTCCGGATGCGGCAAATCGACGCTCATTCGCTGCCTGAACCGCATGCATGAAGTGATACATGGGGCCAGGGTGGCGGGTAAAATACTTCTCGACGGTGATGACATTTACGCACCGGGGATCGATCCGGTGAACATACGCCACCGCATCGGCATGGTGTTTCAGAAACCCAACCCCTTCCCCACCATGTCGGTCATGGAAAACGCGGTGGCCGGACTCAAACTAACCAGAGTATTCAGCAGGCACTCTGAGATGGAAGAGATAGCCGAGAAAAGCCTCAGGCAGGCTGCTTTGTGGGATGAGGTCAAAGACAAACTGAAACAGTCCGGGGCTTCCCTTTCAGGAGGTCAACAGCAGAGACTGTGCATCGCCCGCGCGCTGGCGGTTGAACCGGAAGTTATCCTCATGGATGAGCCGTGCAGCGCCCTCGACCCCATAGCAACCCTTAAAATCGAGGACCTCATGCGCAACCTGTCCCAGAACTATACCATTGTCGTCGTCACCCACAATATGCAACAGGCAGGTCGCGTTTCCGACATGACGGCTTTCATGATGATGGGCGACGACCGGGCCGGGATCCTGGTTGAATACGGGCGCACCGACCAGATATTTACCAATCCGAAGGATAAACGTACCGAGGATTACATCACCGGGCGCTTCGGTTAGAGGAGAGAATATGCCTAGACAGGATTTTGAACGCCACCTTAAAACTCTGCAGGAAGAGCTACTGGTATTGGGCAGCATGGTTGAGAAAGCCATCGGCCGTTCTACCGACGCGTTAGTAACACGCAACCTGGCGCTGGCGCGGCAGGTTATCGCCGAAGATCTCAATATAAACAAAAAACGCTACGATATCGAGGAGATGTGCATCGAGCTCATTGCCACCCAGCAGCCGCTGGCACGCGACCTGCGCATCATCATTGCCGTGCTTAACATGATCGTGGACCTGGAACGCATCGGCGACCACGCCGAGGGCAATGCCAAGATAGCCATCATGATCGGCGACGAACCACCCCTCAAGCCATACATAGATATACCGCGCATGGCCGAAAAGACCGGCGAGATGCTGCGGGCGGCGCTGGATGCTTTCATCAGGCGCGACGCCGGGGCGGCACGGGCTGTCATAGCCCAGGACGATGTGGTGGATAACCTCTACGACCAGGTATTCCGCGAACTGCTCACGTACATGGCCGAGGATTCAAAGACCATCAATAGGGCCACGCGCCTCATATGGGTGGCGCATAACCTGGAACGAAGCGCGGACCGCGTCACCAACATCTGCGAGCGTACCATATTCGTGATTACCGGCCAGGTCGAAGAGCAGGGGGTTTCCAAGTATTAATTTACCGCCACTAAACAAACACAATGAAAACTGTGCTCTTCGTTTGTGTGCACAATGCCGGGCGTAGCCAGATAGCGGAGGCTTTCTTCAATCAGCTCGCCGGTGGTAAGGCTCACGCCATATCCGCCGGTACACAACCAGCAGACAAAATCGATCCGGTAGTGGTAGGCGCCATGCTGGAGGCCGGTCTGGATATAAGCCTAAAGCGACCCCGGCTGCTCACTCCCGAAATATTGCACCAAGCCAACAGGGTAATAACTATGGGGTGTATGGATTCAGAAGCATGCCCGGCTGGTTTTGTACCAACTGAGAATTGGGGCTTGCCTGATCAGCGGGGGTTGGCCATCTCTGAAGTCATCCAGATACGGGACATTATTAAACAACGCGTCGCCTTGCTGCTCAAAGATCTTTAGACCTCTTATAAAATTATAGTATTTTCTGCCTTTTCCCAAGATTTAGCATTCTCTTAACATTTCTTTAATCAATCCTTAATCTTCAAAGGTTATTCTTATTACATGAATGATAAAGAATGCAAAAAAGAAATAATCACGCTGGCGTTGATTGCCCACGACGGCAAAAAAGAGGAAATGGTACACCTGGCCAAAGAACACAGGGACAACCTTTTCAAACTGTCGCTGGTGGCGACACGCAGCACCGGGAATCTGATACGGGAGGGCACCGGGCTTGCTATAACACTGGTCAACAGCGGCCCCATGGGAGGCGACCAACAGATCGGAGCCATGGTAGCCAGCGGGATGGTGAAAGCCGTCATCTTCCTGCGCGATCCGCTAACCGCCCAGCCACATGAACCTGATATCGCGGCCCTGCTACGGGTTTGCGATGTCCACAACGTGCCGCTGGCAACCAACCTGGCGACTGCCGAAGCGGTGATGCACTTGCTCTTTGAACATCCTGAGGTCCTGGACGAACCACAGATAGAAGCTGCCCTCAATAACGGATCGGCACTTCATCTTAGAAAATAAGCCGGACTTCTTTATATAATGGAATAAAAAAATGAAAATAGAAAATTGGAAAAGGAGAGAAAAAAGAATTGATTAGGATCCTAAAAAAGCTAGCACCAACCATAATGGGCCTGTCGCTTGCCGCAGTTCTCATGGTGACCGGCTGTACCTCAACCCCAACGACGGTTACGGCGACCGCTACCAAGACGACCAGTTCCACCGCGACCGTCACGGCTATGGCCACGGCTACGGCTACAGCCACCCAGACAGCAACCGCCACGGCTATAGCCACCGCCACTTCCACTTCGACAGTAACTGCGACTGCCACCGTTACCGCACCCCCTGTGACGCAGGCAGTCAGCCTGAACGGCGCAGGCGGAACTTTCCCCCAACCCCTCTACAACCAGTGGTTCGCTGAATATGCCACACTCACCGGGGTAAAGATCAACTATCAGGGCGTTGGCTCCGGCGCAGGCATCACCGCCATCACCAATGGCACGGTGGACTTCGGGGCATCTGACGGATTGATGACTCAGGCCCAGATCGATGCGGCGCAGGCTAACTACGGCGCGATTTTGACTATCCCCATGACGGCGGGGGCTGAAGCCATCATCTATAACCTCACAGGCATAACCTCGGGGCAATTGAAGCTCACCCCGGCCGTGCTGGCCGCCATTTACCTGGGAACTATAACCAAGTGGAATGACCCGGCCATGGTGGCACTCAACCCGACCCTGGCGCTGCCTAACGCGGCAATTGCCACTGTACACCGCTCTGATAGCTCCGGCACAACCAACATCTTCACCAACTACCTAGACAAGGTCAGCCCTGCGTGGCACACCCAGGTGGGAACTGCCAACTCGGTCAACTGGCCTAATGGCATCGGCGGCTCCGGCAACGCCGGCGTTGCCGGCTCGGTGCAGCAAACGCCTAACTCCATCGGCTACGTGGAGCTGGCATACGCCGTATCGAACAATCTGCCCTTCGCTCAGCTCCAGAATGCCGCAGGGAACTACGTTTCGCCCAGCGTGGCCTCAGCCACCGCCGCCGCCAACGGCATCACTCTTCCCGATGATACGCGCGTCATGATCACCAACTCCTCTGACCCGGCGGCCTACCCCATCGTGGGATTCACCTGGATACTGGTTTACGCCAACCAGACTGACCCGGCCAAGGGCCAAGCCCTGGTGAACATGCTCTGGTGGGCCATTCACGCAGGGCAGGCGGACTGCGCTGGCCTCAACTACGCTCAGCTTTCATCCGCGGCCGTTACCAAGGCTGAAAAACTGATCAATTCCATCAAATACCAGGGACAGGTAATTAACCCACAGGCAATTTACCCCAAGAGCTAAAACCCGCACAACGGGTATAAAACAAGGGACAGGTGGAGAGAAGACACTCTCTGCCGGCCCCTTATTTTGTGTCAGCGGAGTTTAAGTTGCTGCAACAGGCGTTGGGTGATTGCGTAAATAAATTCGTTTCTTGAAACGTGGACTATTGATGAAAGCTTTGCCTTTGGAAGCAGATTATTTTTGAGGTGCTCTGGGCCTGTTTCTAGTCTCTAGATGATACGGTGCTGTAAACCTCCTTCCTGATTTCTGGTATCCAGCTTACGTGTATGAGTGTGTGACTTCGATATGCTCCAAAACCAAGTCTTTTTGATGCCTTCCATTCTGTCATCTATCACCAGTTTAGCTAGAAGGAAAAGTGTAACCTTTTTGGAATGGACTCCTGTAAACCCCATACTCACAACAGATCATTCCGTAGCTACGAATAGACTCCTATGAAAGAGTAATGCAACTCCTATGCCTATAGTCACAGCAATGTGCTAAGCTTAAGCCCCGATTAGGAAACTAACTAAATGGCAGTGGCACCTTACTTGAATTCGCACTGTCTAATGAGCTATATTGGGAGCCGATGGTGTTCCCGGGGGTTCCAAGAAACCTCTCCGACACGGCTATTACTCCGGTTAAGGTAGCAGCGCATGAAGAAAGAGTCCAAAGACAGACCGTTGGCTAGCATAGGTGAGGCCAGCCGGATTCTGGGCATTAGCGAAGCCACACTGCGCCAGTGGACGGATGAAGGCCTGATAAAAGCCTTTGTCACCCCTGGCGGACACCGGCGCTTTTCTAAAGAGCAGCTGGACGAGTTTATAAGCTCGCACCAGAAAATGTTGGGCATCAAAGATCTGGTTACCAAGCTAGAAGGCACGGCGGAACCTCACCGGGAGATCGGAGCCACCTTCATGCTAGCCTTCGCTTCTCATAATAAGCTAGACAGCGCCCAAAAACAGCACCTGGCCGCGCTGGGTCGGCGTATATTGGACCTTATCATTAATTACGTGGCGGAGTCCGGTCAGCGCGCAGAGGCGGTCCGGTTGGCTCGTGAAGTAGGAAGCGATTTTGGCATAACGCTGGCCGGGGCAGGACTGACGCTGGTCGACTCCATCCAAGCATTTACGTCCCATCGCCAACCGATTATGGAGAGCGTAGTCGGTATGATGCGACAGAGGGAAACCCTGGCCGAGGGTATCTTTCCGGCCATATCGCTAATTGACAATATCATGGATCAGGCCCTAGTTGCGCTGGTCGAGGCCTATCAGCAAAAGGCCAGACCTGCCCAGCTTAAATCAAAAGCAGGTTGTTAGGCCTTTCGCTGCTGCTAGACCCATCTCCGCTTATAACTAGTTACTCCTCCATTAGCTAAATAGGTTTCTTATCCCTTCATGAAAACATTTGACAGATTTGTTATAGATATGTTATATTTTTGCAGATTTTTTAATTGTTTTGCAATTATCCGCATGCTATGCTGGCTAAATAACCACCGCTAAGTCGTATCAAGTTTGAAAGTTGAGAGGCATTCTTTTGATATCCATAACACGCTTGCTCTGCGATCACGTAGGCCCCGGCGACAACCTCCGCTATGAGAAAAAAGAGCAACCTCGGCCCGTTGTGGTGTGGAACTGCACCCGGCAATGCAACCTGCGTTGCATCCACTGCTATGCCAGCGCGAAAACCAGTAAAGCCCCGGGGGAGCTGGATAGCGCCGCGGCTAAAAGGATGATTGAAGACCTGGCCGATTTCGGGGTACCGGTCATTCTCTTCTCAGGCGGAGAGCCGCTCATGCGGGCAGACCTATTCGGGCTGGCGCAGTACGCTCATGCGCTAGGTATCAGGGTAGCACTTTCTACGAACGGTACGTTGGTTACACCACAGGCAGCCGAGCAAATTATGCAGATCGGCTTTGCCGAGGTGGGAGTGAGCCTGGACGGAATCGGCGCTAACCATGACCGCTTTCGGGGAAAGGCCAGAGCCTTTCAGGAGGCCCTCAGTGGCATACGGAACTGCGTAGCCCTGGGCCTCAGGGTATCTCTGCGTCTTACCATGACCCGGTACAACTACCAAGAAATTCCGGCTATCCTCAAGTTAACGGAGGACGAAGGGATAAACCGCATATGCTTCTACCATCTCGCCTACGCGGGCAGGGGCGGCAATCTCCAGGCACAGGACCTTACGCACACCGAGTCACGGGCTGTCGTGGATACTATTTGCGAGCAGGCTCAGTCTATGCACCGGCGCGGTCTGCCCAAGGAAATCCTGACGGTCGGCAACCACGCCGACGGCGTTTATCTCTACCTGCGCTTGCGCAAGCAGGACCCCGAACGGGCCAGTCGTGTGCTAGATCTGCTGCGGGTTAATGGTGGCAATAATGCGGGGATAAGGATTGGGGCAGTAGATGACTTGGGAAATGTTCACCCCGACCAATTCTGGCAGAACGCCATTGTCGGCAACGTGTGCGAGAAGAGCTTTGGGGAAATATGGTCTGATCCCTCTCAGCCATTGCTAGCAGGACTGCGAGAACGCAAAAAGCTTCTCAAGGGTCGCTGTGCCCGCTGCCAGTATCTTGACATTTGCAATGGCAACCTGCGCGTGAGGGCGGAGGCGGCTTATGGCAATGTGTGGGCCGAGGACCCTGCCTGCTACCTCAGCGACGAAGAAATCGGAATAATCTCATGACTACAGAAATAACTTCCAACTCGATGGGAGAGCAAACCATCATACCGAAGCTGCAGTTGGTTGCCTGGGAGATCACGCGCAGCTGCAATCTTTCCTGCGCCCACTGCCGGGCGTCAGCGCAACAAGGACCATACCAGGGAGAACTCACGCTCGATGAGTGTTTCCGCCTGTTAGACCAGATAGCGACGGTCGCTAAGCCTATCATTATCCTGACGGGTGGCGAGCCGCTGGCCCGCCCTGATTTTCTACGCATCGCCCGCTATGCTGCCAGCCTAGGGCTGCGGGTTGTCCTCGGCTCAAACG
>JBEKPN010000015.1:0-10812 GCA_049520695.1 Dehalococcoidales bacterium
CCTGGTTTCGTTCTCTTTTGTTTTCTTGTAGCTTTCTTTTCTGCTTTCTCTATAGCCCAATCTGGTTTACCTTTTGCTACCCATTCTTCATACTTCATTCCATTTGGCATACTAGTGTTTGTGTCCAACGAAGCGCCAAGTACCTGTGTAGCATCGACCCCCCGAGCCCCTGTTAGGTTTGCCCCTTGCAGGTTGGCCTCGCTGAGGTTTGCCCCTTGCAGGTTGGCCTCCGTGAGGTCTGCCCCTTGCAGGTTTGTCCCCCAGCGGAGGTTTGCCCCTTGCAGGTTGGCCCCTGTGAGTTTTGCCCCTTGCAGGTTTGCTCTCTGGAGATCTGCCCCTTGCAGCTTAGCCCTCCAGAAGAAGTTTGCCCCTTGCAGGTTGGCCTCCGTGAGGTTTGCCCCTTGCAGGTTGACATCCCTAAGGTATGCCTCTTGCAGGTTGGCATCAAAGAGGTATGCCTCTTGCAGGTTTGCCTCCCTTAGGTCTGCCCCTTGCAGGTTTGCCCCCCAGAGGTTTGCCCCTTGCAGGTCGGCATTCCCAAGGTATGCCTTTTTCAGGTTTACCCCCCTGAGGTCGGCCCCTTGCAGGTCGGCATTCTCGAGGTATGCCTCTTGCAGGTCGGCATTCCTGAGGTCTACCATCTGTAAATCAGAATTAGCTAGCTCAATTTTAAGTAATATTTTACCACCTAGTTCAGATTCTGTAAGGAACCGTATCAATTGTGCAATTCGCTTGCCGTCGAGGTTCCGTAATGCAGACAAAGTTCGAGCTCTTGCAATAATCCTGACTTCGTCATTTTCACCAGAATCACGCAGTTGTTTATTGAGCAGTAATTCTGACATTCGGTCAAAATAAGTTGCCAATGTGACCTGATTTTGTCTGTCTGTTTCAATCTCGCTATCCCGCTTTTTCGCCATTCTCTGGTACCAGAAAGCCACTATGCCTACAACAATAGGGACAATTAGGCTCGTCGAATAATCCCAGATGGTTTTCTTTGAGACCCGAGATGCCCAGAACAGAAGAAGTGCTACTACTATTAAAATAATGGAAATAAGAATGGTAATAAGGTGTGGCCGCAGTATTCTGTAAAGTGCCTTAAGCATTGTAAACTCCAAAAACCGTTATTCCGTAGTTTGAGTTTAATTCTGGTATTGCCGACTGTCAATACCATGCCTTTATTGTTGGAGGGATGCGTCTATTAGACCTTGTGAATAGAGGTGGCCGAGCTCAAGCAGGTGTAGAACAGGATGCGAAATTAGCAAATAAGAATCACTGACCATCTTTCTTTATTTCAAAGCCTCCCGGAGTTCTTGCACAAAACGTACGGTGTCTGTGTAATAATTTGGGTATGCCCTCTCCAATTCTGAAACTGAAGACGCGGAAGCCAGAAGAATATCTTTATGAATACCGTGACTGGCTTGGTTTCTGTATTCCAATTCTTTCTCGGCTAACTTGGTAGACACTTCTTGTGCTTGGTCTTTCCGGTATGTGGACACCATTAATTTCTTCTTGTCAATGTCTAGGTCGATTAAATAATAATATGCCTTTTCTTGCCCTTTTACTTGTTTGATGTGTTTAACAGATACGCGGATAGCGGATAAGCGGTCTACAACGTTTAATCTATTTGATAGTTCGCGTAGTTCCTCAGTTAATAACTCTTTAGTGCTCGGTGCTCCTGGGCATGGGGGTGTTTGTTCTTTTATAGCTATCCAACAGCCCATTAACACAAAAAAACGCTCCCATGTTTCATTCCCTTGATTGATTTTTAATAATTGCGAAGCGAAGGCATCAACAGCTTCAACTGTAGTCGCCCATGCATGTTGGAGTGTGGAGCGTAGTTGTATTTCGATACATTCTCCATTATGAGCGGGATGTTTTTTATCGCTGCTATATTCATAAATTAAATGTAAACTTCGGTAGCCATCCTTGCCGGGATTCTTTATATAATCATTCTCCCGCACGAGCTTATGCCTTATACGGCCAGCCTTATAAATATTCGCTAGTTTATATACCGATTCAATTGATGGGACGACAGCTCTACATCCACCGATATCTTGCATTGTGACTAATGTAACATTGCGTAATCTACGCAATTTCGACTCAATAGCTGGCAACCTTTTAATTCTTTGACTGACCAAAACATCCTGTCCACTACCGATTTGTTTAACTTTGTCACGCAATCGTATTTGCATGGTATTAAGCGGGAATTGGTGGCATGCCCGCCAGTTATTAATAATAGTAATAGCGCGCAAGACATCTAAAGGTGCCGAACGGCGCGAGATGAGTGTTTTACCCGCTTGGTCTATTTCAGCATAGCTATATTGCCTTGTTGCCCATCCCATGCCGCTATGATAAGCCAAAGCTTGGGCTGTTTCAAGTACCTTGCTACCCAATTTTAAGCCACCCTCCCTACTGAGGCAAGTATATTATTGCCTTTCCAAAGGGAGGGACATTTATAGAGATTGCTTCGGTCCGCCAGAGGCGAACACTCGCGTTGACAACAAGCAAATAGCCACCCCTCCGCCATAATGCTACAATAACCCACATGGCAGAGAAGATAGCCAACCCCCGCCACATCGCCATCATCATGGACGGCAACGGCCGCTGGGCCACTCAGCGCGGCCTGACGCGCCTAGAAGGCCACCACGCCGGTTTCAAGGCCATCCACGACATCGTCAGATACCTGGATGAACTTAAAATCGAATTCGCTACCTTTTACGCCTTCTCTACCGAGAATTGGAACCGCCCCCAAGAAGAGGTGAAGGGCATATTCCGTATTCTCCGTGAGTCCATCAAGAAAGAAGCCGCCGACCTGCACCAGAACAACGTGCACATCCGCTGGCTGGGCCGTGAGGAGGGACTATCCCCTAAACTGCTCAAAGACATCGAGGACGCCGTCAGTCTGACCAAAGACAACAGCGGCTTGACGCTGTGCCTAGCGCTCAACTACGGTGGCCGCCAGGAGATTGTGGACGCCGCCCGGCGCATAGTGTCTGAAAAAATCCCAGCGGAGCACATCGACGAGAAGCTGTTCGAGAGCCGCCTGTACACAGAGGGAGTGCCTGAAGTCGACTTGCTTATCCGCACCGCCGGCGAACAGCGCATCTCCAACTTCCTGCTGTGGCAATCGGCCTACGCCGAGTTCTACTTTACCCCCGTGCTCTGGCCTGATTTCACCCGACAGGAGATGGATAAAGCCATACTGGCCTACTGCGGGCGCCAGCGGCGCTTCGGAGGTTTATAGCCTATGCTGTTGAAAAGGGTCATCACCGCCGCCTTTTTACTGGTCGTCCTGATATTGGTCCTCTGGGCGAATGGCAGTATCCCCTGGTTCGCCATCGGCGCCGCTGTAGCTGCCCTCTTCGGCCTCTACGAGTTCTACGGTATGGTATGCTCCAGCGGCAAGGGCAAGCCCGTCATATGGTTGGGTATGACGCTGGCGCTGCTGTTTATCTTTCAGCCCCTCTCCAAATGGAGCAATGACGGCGGCATCCTGCTCACCGCCAGCGTGCTGCTGCCGCTGCTGTGGGTGATGCTGAGAAAAAACCGCGATGGAGCTTGCTCCAGCTGGGCCTTCACGCTGGCAGGGGTCATGTATCTTGGGTGGCTGGCCAGCCGCTACACAGCCCTCATTCAGCTGGACAAGGGCAAGGAATGGGTCATCCTGGCACTCTTTCCCACCTTTGCCAGCGATACCGCGGCCTATTTCGTGGGGCGCGCGCTGGGACGCCATAAGATGGCCCCTAGCATCAGCCCGGGCAAGACATGGGAGGGCGCGGCAGGAGGCGTGCTGGGAGCGATGCTCGTCAGCCTGTTAATCGTATGGCTCTTCACACGGCGCTTCGCCTGGTTTTCACCCCTCCCCATCGGAGCCGGTACAACTGCCCTCCTGGGTGTTGCCATCAGCCTCTTCGCGCAGATAGGCGACCTGGTGGAATCGCTCTTCAAGCGCAATATGGGCGCCAAGGACTCCGGCAAAGCACTACCCGGTCACGGGGGCATGCTCGACCGCATAGACAGCGTTGTCTTTGCCGGGCTGGTCGTCTATTATTACGTTATATGGCTGGCCTGACGCAAAAAATCGCCGTTCTCGGCTCCACCGGCTCCATCGGACGCCAGACGCTGGACATAGCGCGCGCCTTCCCCGAGCGCCTGCGCGTAGTCGGTCTGGCCGCAGGGCACAACCTCAGACTCCTCTCCGAGCAAATTAAGGAATTCCAACCGCGTTTCGTCTTCTGCCAGGGTGACCTGGCGCAACTGCCGCCCGGCGATTATGAATTCATGAGCCTGGAGGAAATGGCGGCTCACTGCGAGGTCGATACAGTGGTGGCGGCCTCCTCCGGTTCCTCCGGGCTGATGCCCCTCCTTTCAGCCATCAAGGCGGGTAAGACCGTCGCGCTGGCCAACAAGGAAGCTCTGGTCACGGCTGGCGAAATCGTCATGCCTCTCGCCAGAAAGCATCACGCTCAAATCAGGCCGGTGGACAGCGAGCACAGCGCCGTCTGGCAAAGCACCTTGGGTGAAAAGAGCGCGCCTTCCCGCATCATACTTACGGCCTCTGGCGGGCCTTTCCGCGGTTATTCGCGGGCGGAACTGGCGGAGGTGACGGCGGAGCAGGCACTGAGACACCCCTCGTGGAAAATGGGGCGCAAGGTGACCATCGATTCGGCCACGCTGATGAACAAGGGGCTGGAGGTCATCGAGGCGCACTGGCTGTTCAACATGCCATTCGAAAACATAGACGTGCTGGTGCACCCCCAGAGCGCCGTTCACTCCATGGTGGAGTTCGCCGACGGCGCCGTCAAGGCGCAGTTAGGCGCGCCCGACATGCGCCTGCCCATACAATACGCACTGAGCCACCCCGAGAGGTGGGGCAATGACGCACTTCCCAAGCTCGATTTTGCCAAGATAAGCCGCTTCGATTTCGAACAACCGGATTATAACAAATTTCCCTGCCTGCGGCTGGCCATCGAAGCCGGCAAGAAGGGCAGCATCTATCCCGCCGTCCTGTGCGCCGCCGATGAGGTGGCCGTAGGTATGTTCCTTGAGGGACGCATCAAGTTCACCGATATTCCCCTGCTGATTGACGATGTGCTGGCGAGGCACGCAAGTGTGGCGCACCCGGCCATTGAGGACTTCATACGAGCCGATGGATGGGCGCGGGAGGCCGTCAAAGAGGCCGTTAAACAGGAGAGACTGCATTGCTAGGCACCACTATCATCTCTTTTATTCTGGTATTTTCGGGCATCATCCTAGCGCACGAGTTCGGGCATTTCATCACCGCCAAGCTCTCCGGCGTGAAGGT
The DNA here is from genome assembly GCA_049520695.1 of Dehalococcoidales bacterium. Classification (GTDB taxonomy): domain Bacteria; phylum Chloroflexota; class Dehalococcoidia; order Dehalococcoidales; family UBA1222; genus SURF-27. The sequence goes on from JBEKPN010000015.1 coordinate 5,306, forward strand.
GGAGGAGTTCGGGCTGGGCTATCCGCCGCGCATCTTCGGCTTCAAACGAGGCGAGACCATCTATTCCGTCAACTGGCTCTTCATCGGTGGTTTTACCAAGATGGCTGGCGAGGAAGACCCATCGTCTCCGCGCAGCCTGGCCTCGAAAAGCCGCGCCACACGGGCGCTGGTGCTGAGTGCCGGGGCTATCGTCAACGCTCTGCTGCCTTTCGTACTCTTTTCGGTGGCCTACATGGTGCCGCATACCATCGTTACCGGGCAGGTGGTTGTCCAGGACGTGGCAGCGGCTTCACCCGCCGCGGCCGCGGGTATTATGCCGGGCGACATCATCCTGTCCATCAACGGCCACGCCGTGCAAAACTATTCCGACCTGGCGCGCTATATTGAGATCTACCTGGGCAGAAATACCACCATAGGCATCCAGACGCCGCAGGGAACGGACGCGTCCGTGCAGGTGGTGTCGCGCTGGAAACCCCCGGCGGGGCAGGGAGCCATCGGCATCACTCTTGAGGATCAACTAGCCAATGCGGTGACTTCCAAACACAGCGAAAACTTTTTCCGCAGCATCTCATTGGGGGTGACCGAGACCTTTCAGACCATGGTGCTGTTCAAAAACTCCATATTCAGCCTCTTCGTGGGCACCAGCTCCATGCAGCTAACCGGCCCGGTGGGCATCGCACAGCTTACCGGTGAGGCAGCCCAGGCCGGCATCAGCCCGCTGCTGGAGTTCGCCGGCTTCCTCAGCCTGAGTATGGCTATCATGAACCTGCTGCCCCTCCCCGCCCTCGACGGCGGACACCTCGCTTTTGTCTTTCTGGAATGGGTCAGGCGCGGCAAGCGCATCTCGCCCAAGACCGAGAGCCAGGTGCACTTCATCGGCTTCATGCTGCTCATCGGCCTGGCTGTAGTGGTGACCTACCAGGATATAGTGCGCATTGTGAGCGGAGGCAGCCCGTAGAGATGTATCCCAGGAGATTATCTAAGGCTATCCATATCGGAAACGTTACCGTAGGCGGTAACGCGCCCATCAGCGTGCAATCTATGACCAAGACCGACACACACGACGTGGGCGCCACCGTCCGCCAGATAAAAGATTTGGAGGAATACGGTTGCGAGATCATCCGCGTGGCCGTGCCCGACAGCGAAGCCGCAATGGCACTCGCGACCATTAAGAAAGGCATCTCGATACCCCTGATTGCCGATATCCATTTCGATTATAGACTGGCTCTCCAGGCGCTTGAGGCAGGCGTGGACGGCCTGCGGCTCAACCCCGGTAATATCTCGGAGCCAGATAAGGTGGCGGCTGTCGTCAAGGCGGCCAGAGAGAGACAAGTACCCATACGCATCGGCGTCAACGCCGGCAGTCTGCCCAGGACCCAAAAAACAGGCCAAACGATACCTCAACGGATGGTCGAAGCCGCTTTACACCATATCAAGCTGCTGGAAGACCTCGATTTCGACCTGATCAAGGTCTCGCTCAAGGCCTTCGATGTGCCTACGACCATCGAGGCTTATTCAGACATCGCGCAGAGAATCCCATATCCACTGCACCTCGGCATAACCGAGGCGGGGACACCGCGCACGGGCGTCATCCGGAGCACCGCCGGCATCGGCACGCTGCTCTACATGGGCATCGGCGATACCATCCGTGTTTCACTCACCACCCACCCGCGCGAAGAGGTGATAACGGGCTATGAGATTTTGAAAAGTCTCGACCTCAGGCAGCACGGCCCGGTGCTGGTGAGTTGCCCCACCTGCGGGCGCTGCGAGGTGGACGTCATCGAGCTGGCGGGGAAAGTGGAGCAAGCGCTCCAAATGATAAAAAAGCCCATCCGCGTGGCCGTCATGGGGTGCGTGGTCAACGGCCCCGGCGAGGCCAAGGATGCCGACATCGGCGTGGCCTGCGGCAAAGGAAAAGCAGTGCTGTTCAAGAAGGGCGAGCAGGTGGCGGTTATCAAGGAGGCCGACATTCTCGCCACACTCATGCGCGAGATTGAGGGGATGTAAAGATGAGCACACAATCGCTGGATTACATTATCATCTTCGGTCAGGGTATCATAGTCGCCCTGCTGGGCTACAACTTCATGGCCCAGGGACGTAACTTGCTCGCGCCGGAAGACCGCGTCAAATCCGCCTCGCAGATGATATACACAGGGCTGGCGCTGGTGGGGTTGGGGTTCATCGTCGGGGTGATAGCCCTGCTGCTTATAGTTCTCAAGCGATAGAACAAGTTACAAATCGAATCTATTTTGAGGTCGTAACGCCATGAAAAAATACGTTCCCGCCATTCTGGCTCTTACAGGTACGCTGCTGGTCGCCCTTTTCCTGGCCTGGGCCTTCAGCCTGCACGGCACCATCGGGCTCTTCCGCGTCAACGGCCAGTTCCACGCCCTGTTCCTCTATGCAGGAGGCTTCGGTCTCTTCCTGCTGCTATTATCGATACTATTCCTATGGCTCAATAAGAAACTCAAACCAATGAACCTGCGCTGGCTGGCGGCACTGCTTTTAATTTTATCCGTGCCCGGCATCATCGGCCCGCCCCTGGCCTTCGCCTACACTAACGGAGCCTTTTCCGGCAGCATCGGCGACACGCCTCCCCAGCTTTTGATGGCGGATGGTAGCGGCGCATATGGCATTCCCAACCTGGCGGTGACTTTTAATACCTCATCGGAGACCACGAACACGTTCACCTGGGGGAAGGCAGGCAGCCAGTCAACTCTCAGCGAGAATAAGGCTTCCAAACAGCACGTTTTCATGCTGCGCGACCTCGAACCTTCGAGTACCTATACTTACAGCGTCAACAATGGACAGACTTACTCCTTTACCACCCCCTCCACCGACGGAGCACTGCGCTTTGCCTTTGGTAGCGATGCCCATTACGGCGCTGGCGACAACCGACCTGACCTGACGGCTCAAATGCTGGCCGATATCGCCGACCCGACGAACGGCTACAACCTCTTTTTCTTCGGCGGCGACCTGGTGGAGCACGGTTTCAGCGCCAGCCAGTGGGGCGAGGCCTTTCGCGCTTTTTCGGCGGCGACGTCTATAATCCCAACCAGATACACCCTCGGCAACCACGAATCGCTCTTTGCCGGGCTTAGCCGTTACGAGAATTATGCCTACCCAACGGGCATGGGCATCCAGACTGGCTCGCCGCTGTGGTCCCGCATTGACGTCGGCAAGGTGCATTTCCTGGTGCTCGACATCGAATGGAGCGCCGAGAGCTACACGGCGGCACAGGCCTCATGGCTGGAAGCCCAACTTAAGGCCATACCGACGGATGACTGGAAGATTGTAGTGAGCCACGGCTTTTATTATGCCTCCGGCTCTGTTGTGGACGGATGGCAGTGGTATGACAATCCGGAGACTATCAACGCCCTGACGCCATTATTCGAAAAGTATAATGTGAACCTGGTGCTTTCCGGCCACGACCATCAGATGGAACTGCTGCAGCATAACGGCGTGACCTATGCCATCTGCGGGGCTTTCGGCGGCCTGCCCGACCAAATGCGCACCTACACCTCGCCAGCCAGTTTGTGGTATCTGGACGGAGCCTATGGCTTCGTTGACGTGAGCATCAGTGGCAACCAGTGCCTCGTCACATTCAGGAATTCGGATAATGCCGTCTTGAAAACCTTCACTATAACCAAATCCAAATAACGAGAGAACTCTCATGGCTATGGAAGAAAAAGAACTCAGCCTATCCAGTGTCAGCCGGCTCAGGACCGCGTTACTTCTCGTCGGCACGGCCATCGGCTACCTTTCGCTACTACCGGAGCAACTGGCACTGGCTTACTCCATGCTGATGGTGTCGATATGCATGTCGGTTTACGGCTGCTACCTGTGGGCCAGGCTCAAGGGCCGGCACTGGATATGGATGGTCTTCGGACTACTGGCCCCGGCGGGTTTCCTGGCACTGGCACTGCTTAAAAACAAGCACCAGGAGCCACCCAAACCTCAAGCATAAGCAAAATAACCAAACCGAGGCGACAATTCCCGCTCCTATGCGAGATTTCCGAGTCGCGCGTTTATCCCTTTAGTGTTTAGAATTTAGTATTTAGATTTTATCGCCCTGCCCCCACCGCCTGAGCCATTGTCGGCTCGGCCTCGATCTCAGTACTCTCCTCTTCCTTGAAGAGTGGCGTCAAACAGAGCTGTTTTTCCCAATCCAGCATCCCCTTGAACCAGATGAACGGCATGGCCTCGCGGTAGCGCACGTGCAGTTTCTTGAGCTGGTCCACCGCCGATACATCGTGCAGTTGCCGTAGCTGCGTGATGCGCCGCGCCGAGACTGGGCCGATACCCGGTACGCGCAACAGCTCCTCGTAGCTGGCCTTATTTATGTCGACCGGAAAGAGCCAGGGCTGCTTCTGGGCGATGGCAAGCTTGGGGTTTTTCTTGAGAGGGAGGTTGCCGCCCCCGTCCAGCGCCATCCACACCTCGGATGGAGCGAATTTATAGACACGCAGCAGCCAGTCCGCTTGATACAAACGGTGCTCGCGCCAGGGAGAAGCCGCGTTCACACCTTCCAGCCGGGGGTCGCCGATGGGTTTGTAGGCCGAGAAATACACGCGCCGCAATTCCATCTCCCTGTAGAGGGCCTCAGTGGTTTTGAGGATATCGCGGTCGCACTCGCCGGCCGCCCCCACCACGAACTGCGTCGTCTGGCCTGACGGGACAAGATCAGGAAACTTAGTTTTGAGTTGCTTCACCTCGCGCATGGGTTCCAGTATGCCATCGTAGATGTTCTTCTTGGAACTTATCCTGCCGAGGTGCTGGGCCGTGGGGGCCTCGATGTTCACCGAAACGCGCGTGGCCAGCTTGCAGGCAGCCTCGATGCAGTCCATTCCGACGCCGGGCAGCAGCTTGAGGTGGACATACTCCCTGAAGTTATAGCGCTGCCGCAGGAGCTCGATGGTCTCTATCATGCGCATCATGGTGCCAGAGGGATTCCCGGCGATGCCGGAGCTGAGGAATATCCCCTGCACCATCTTCTTCTGGTAGAGTTCCATGAACAGCCGAGCCAGCTCGTCGGGTTTGAAGGCCATGCGTGGGATGTCCAGTCTGGACTGGTTGACGCAATACGCGCAGTCGTTGACGCAGACGTTGGTCATAAGGACTTTGAAGAGCGAAGTGCAGCCGCCGTCCGGCAAAGCAGCCTTGTAGATAAAACGCGCTGGGTCGATGTTGATTTCCGAGCGCATGTTCGTGCCACAGCCGCACACGTCGAACCGCGCCGCTGCCGCCAGTGTAGAAAGTTTACTGTCAACATTCATGGTCTGCCTCAATCATTAGCACAAATGTACTATATCAGGCTGGTATTGCAACGTCAAGGCCTGAATATTTGCCAGGCTGAAAATCATCTTCCCGCAGCTTCTTATTTCTCGCCTGTTAGCTCTGTGCCCGGTTTTAGAAAAGGCAGCCACCAACTTCTTCTCGTTTACGCTGCTGAGTGTAGGTTGTATACTCATTAGAAATATACACTGAAAGGCAGACTGGCTCATGCC
>JBEKPN010000016.1:0-10603 GCA_049520695.1 Dehalococcoidales bacterium
GCCGAAGGAGCAGTATTGTTACAGGGTTACGGCTATATTGCCCTCTTTCTACTGGTGAGCCTGGCCTTCGCCGGGCTCATGATAACCCTGCCTGTGCTGCTGCGCCGCCTCAAGGTAATTCCCCACAAACCCTCAGCCGTTAAATCCAGCACCGTGGAATGCGGCCTCGAGACCACCGGCCGCAGCTGGGTACAGTTCAACACTCACTACTACTTCTTCGCGCTCATCGCGGTGGCGCTGGACGTCATGCTGGTCTTCATCCTGCCCTGGGCGGTTAGCCTTAAAAATCTGGGCGCCTTTGCCCTTGGGGCCGCGGCCGTTTTCGTGGCTACCCTGCTGGTGGGTTACATCTATGCCTGGCGCAAGGGTGTGCTGCAGTGGAAATAGAGCGCATACCCCTCACACCCTCGTGCGAAATAGACCGCCGTGAAGCTGCCGGTATCGAAGCCTTGCGCGCCGCCAGCCAGCATCCCATCCCTGACCCCGACGCCTGGCTTAACCAGGAGATCAAGCGCAACCTTCTCATCACGACTGTTGACGGTGTCATCAACTGGGCGCGCAAAGCCTCGCTCTGGCCGGTGACGGCCTTCACCGCTTGCTGCACCTTTGAGTTCATCGGCGCAACTGCATCGCGTTTCGACATCTCTCGCTTCGGCATGGAGGTCGTGCGCGCCTCTCCCCGGCAAGCCGATCTCCTCATCTGCGGCGGTACCCTGAGTTGGAAGATGGCCCCTCAAATTAAACGTATCTATGACCAGATGCCCGAGCCCAAGTGGGTCATTGCCATGGGCGCCTGTGCCATCAGCGGCGGTATTTTCCACGATTCATACGCCGTGGTGCCGGGCTATAACCGCCTCATCCCCGTGGATGTTTACATCCCCGGCTGCCCGCCGCGCCCGGAAACGCTGCTAGCCGGCATCCAGAGCCTGCGGGATAAAATTGCTAAAGAAAGTATCACCAAGCCAAAGTAAAATATGACGACCACTCTCAAAACCAACGATATTGCCGTGCGACTCAAGGCGCAGTGCGGTGAGGGGATTAACCTCTCAGCCGGCTATCTTGAGGTAACTCCCGCGCTCTTGCCGCGAGTGGCTGAGTATTTCAAAAACACCCCCGGTCTGGACTTCGATTTTCTGGATATGATAACGGCGGCTGACTATCCCGACAGGTTCGAGCTGGAATACCGCCTGCTGTCCCTGCAGAACAACACCCTCGTTAGGCTCAAGGTCAAATGCGATAAAAGCCAGCCTGTGGTGCCATCGCTGGCAAACCTCTGGGAGGGAGCCAACTTCCAGGAGCGCGAGATTTACGACCTCTTCGGCATAGAGTTCAGCGGACACCCGGACCTGAGGCGTATCGTACTCTGGGAAAGCTACCAGGGACACCCATTACGCAAAGATTTCAAGGACAGGGTCTATGGCACTGGCGACTGAACAGTTCATTTTAAACCTGGGGCCGGTTCATCCCAGCACGCACGGCGTTTTCCGCATGCGCGTAACGCTTGACGGCGAGATTATCCAGGACGTCGAACCGGTCTTTGGCTATTTGCACCGCGGCGTGGAAAAGCTTTGCGAGCAGCGCACCTATAAACAGAACATCCCGCTCTCGGACCGTCTCGATTACGTCTCGGCCATCAACAATAACTGGCCCTATGTCTTAGCCGTCGAGCAACTCGCCGACATACAGGTTCCCCAGAGGGCGGAGTACCTGCGCGTCATCATGGGCGAGTTGCAGCGCGTCGCCAGCCACCTGCTGGCGGTCGGCTCGGTCATGAACGACATGGGTATCTTCTTCACCGCTTTCATGTACATGTTCCGCGAGCGTGAGAAGATAATCGACCTGCTCGAGATGGTCACCGGCCAGCGCCTGCTATACAATTACATGCGCTTCGGCGGCGTCAGCCAGGATATCCCCACAGAGTTTTTACCGGCTCTCGCCAGACTCCTCAAGGTTATGCCCGGCTATCTGGATGAGTACGACCGCATGCTTGCCAAAAACGAAATACTGCTGTCGCGCCTCCAGGGAATAGGAGTTCTCCAACCGCAGACAGCCATAAACGCATCCACCAGCGGTCCCATCCTTAGAGGTTCCGGCATCAAGTGGGACCTCAGGAAAGCCGCACCATATTCAGTCTACGAAAACTTCGAATTCGATGTTCCGGTGGGCTCTACCGGCGACTGCTATGACCGCTACCGGGTGAGGATGGAAGAGATGCGCCAGAGCCTGCGTATCATACAGCAGGCGGTGGAGCAGATGCCGGCCGGCAAGGAAAAAATACCCACGCCGCTACGCCTCAGGCCTGCCGCCGGTGAGGCTTACGCCCAGGTTGAATCGCCCAGAGGCATGCTCGGCTGTTATCTGGTTTCCGACGGGAGCGAAAAACCTTACCGTTGCCATTTCCGCGCGCCGGCTTTCATCAACCTTACCGTGCTGCGAGAGCTGTTAATCGGGCAGAAACTGGCCGATGCCATCCTTATATTCGGCAGTATAGACATATCGATGGGCGAGGTGGACAGATAGTGAACATCTGGACGCAGACTGTCGCCAACATCCCCTTCGCTGCCATTCCCGCCGACTGGCCGGGTAACTTCTGGTGGCACCTGATTATATTAACCGTACTGCTCATCGGCTTCCTGATGACCTGCGTAATCATCTTCATCTGGATGGAACGCCGCGTCGTCGCCCGCTTCCAGGCAAGGCTTGGCCCCAACCGCGTCGGGCCCTTCGGCCTGCTCCAGCCTTTTGCCGACGTCATAAAAATTTTAACCAAGGAAGACATTATTCCAACGCTGGCGGACAAAGTCCTTTTCTGGATCGCCCCGGCCATTGCTTTCGTGCCTGTTCTCATGATTCTGGCGGTTATCCCCCTCATGAACGGCTTGCAACTGATCGATATCAACGTGGGGGTGATGTACATCGCGGCCATAAGCGCCATCAGCGCCATCGGTGTTTTTATGTCGGGCATGGCGTCCAATAACAAATATTCTCTCATCGGCGCTATGCGTGAGATAGCCCAACTGATCAGCTATGAAATTCCTATGGTGCTGGCCCTCGCCAGTATAGTCATGGCGACTGGTTCGATGTCCGTGTCAAGCGTGGTGGCCGCCCAAAATATACCCTTCGCCCTGATGCAGCCACTGGGCTTCGTCATTTTCTTTGTAGCAACACTGGCTGAGATCAACCGCACGCCTTTCGATCTGGTAGAAGCCGACTCCGAGCTAACGGCCGGGTTCAACACCGAGTTTTCCGGCATGAAATTCGCTGTGCTCTACCTGGTAGAGTATAGCGAAGCCGTTATCGCTTCCGTCCTCATCACCACCTTCTTCCTGGGTGGCTGGCGCGGCCCCTTCCTTCCAGGGCTTGTCTGGTTTATCGGGAAAGTGTTTGCCAGCTTTTTCTTTATCTTATGGATAAGAAGTACGCTCCCGCGCCTGCGCATCGACCAGTCCATGAAACTGGCATGGAAGGCGCTCCTGCCCCTGGCTTTGATAAACCTCTTCCTGGCAGGTATAAAAACCGTCTTCTGGTCGGACCTGTCTCTGTGGGCGAGCGTACCACTTTTCGTCGTTATTACGGCAATCCTGGTTCCTTTATGGGCCAGATTCGTGCTTCCGAGGAGGCAAACCGTTGGCACCTGAAGTTTTCGGAGGCGGGTTGCTCAAGAGTTTGAGCGTCACTTTCAGAAATCTGCTCAAACGTCCCGTCACCGTACAGTACCCCGAACAAAGGCTGGTAGTATCCCGCCGCGAACGCGGGACCGTATTGGCCTGGTCGGCTGACAAATGCACCGGCTGTTATACATGTGAAGGCGCCTGCCCGCATGGCTGCATCGATATTGAAACGCCCGAAAAGGGCGTAAAATGGACCGCCCAGGCTCCTTGCACCCACCGCTGCCCGGCTCGTGTGGATGCCGCCCGTTATATACGAGCCGTCGCGGATGGCAAACCAGGAGAAGCCGTGGCGGTCATCCGCGAAAAGATTCCCTTCCCATCGGTTTGTGCCTACATATGCGCCCATCCCTGTGAAACCGCCTGTAACCGGGGGCCAATCGATGAGCCTATTTCCATACGCAAACTTAAACGCTACGCTGTGGACCATGACACCGGAATCTGGAGACAGAAAGTAAAACAGGCGCTGCCAACAGGTAAAAAGGTGGCCGTTATCGGTGCCGGACCGGCCGGGCTTACTACAGCTTATTACCTGGCGCGCAAAGGCCATGCGGTAACCGTTTTTGAAGCCCTGCCGTCCGCCGGCGGCATGTTGAAGGTTGGCATACCGGATTACCGCCTGCCACCGCACATTCTTGAAGCGGATATCAAAGAAATCGAAAATGCCGGAGCAGTCATTAAACTTGGCGCACGCATTGATTCTCCAGACAAATTACTGGAGGAAGGTTTTAATTCTGTGTTCGTTGGTGTCGGCGCGCATCAAGCCATTGCGCTCGGTGTGCCCGGCGACACAGACCCCAGGGTTCTTGGCGGCGTAGATTTCCTGCGTGAAGTCAACCTGGGACAGCCGGTTAAACTCGGAAAACGCGTGGCCATAATCGGCGGAGGCAATACCGCTATCGATTGCGCCCGCACAGCTGTCAGAATGGGTGCCAGTGAAATAAGCCTTATTTATCGCAGGACGCGCGCCGAAATGCCCGCGGCCTCCGAAGAGGTCGAGGAAGCTGTTGAAGAGGGCGTCAAGTTAGTCTTCCTGGCGGCGCCGTCCAGAGTGCTCGTCCAGGAGAATAAGTTGATTCTGGAGTGTATCCGCATGAAACTGGGGGCGGAGGACTCCAGCGGCCGTCGCAGACCTGAACCCATTAAGGGCAGCGAATACGTAATTGAACTCGATAACATCATCTCAGCCGTCAGCCAGAGCCCAGTCGTGCCCAAGTCCTTTGGGCTGGCTACCGATAAAAGCAGCCGTCTTCTGGTTGACCCGGAAACTCTAGCCACTACCAGGCCGGGTATTTTTGCCGGAGGAGACGCAGTGCTCGGTCCGGCGACTGTTATAGAGGGCATCGCACAGGGCAGACAGGCGGCTATTTCTATCGACAAATATCTTGGCGGAAGCGGCGAAATCACAGAGATTCTGGCAGAGCCCGAAGTACCGACCAGTAGAAACGGTGGACCATTTGAAGGCTTCCGCCCTGCAAATGCCGCCATTGCTCACGAGAAGCGCCTTCACAGTTTTGAAGGCGTCGAAATCGGCTGGAGCAAAGAAGAAGCCATCGAGGAGTGCAACCGCTGCCTGTGTTGCGATCTAACCTATAAGCCAGAAAAGTGGCAGCTTAAAGGCGGACATTGCATATATTGTGGTTTATGCGTGGAAGCCTGCCCATTTGAAGCCCTCTATATGGGCTATGAGTATGAACGCAATAGTTATCGTCTGGCCGAGCAGACACTGGAGAAAGAGGAACTCCTGACTCCTGGAAAACGCAGGTCCAGCGGTTACGCCCACCCCGAAATCGCCCGCGAACTACCCGAGCAAACCTTGCTTGTCGATGCGGGCAAAAGCAAGAAATAAAATATGGGAATAAATATAGCTTTCTGGGTTCTGGCCTTACTCGCAGTGAGCGGGGCGCTCATGGTAGCAACCATGCGTAGCCTTTTCCGTACCGCGATGGGCCTGATACTCTGCTTTTTGTCGATTGCCGGGTTGTTTATCACTCTTTCAGCCGACTTTTTAGGTATCGTACAGGTGCTTGTTTATATCGGCTCTATCGCTGTGCTCATTATCATTGCGATAACGCTAACACGCGAGGTAGAATGCAGCAATCTGCCATCCCGCTTTAAAATGCCAGCGATAATATCAGGCATATTTTTTCTCGGGATAGCGGCCTGGGTTATGCTCAACACTGACTGGCCGGTAAGCTCAGCCATACCGACCTCTCCTACAACCGCTACACTTGGTACCCTGCTTTTCAATCAGGATGGCCTAGTGCTGGCGGTGGAAATCGCTGCCATGTTGATCCTAGTGGCTATAATCGGTGCTATCAGCGTGGCGAGAGAGAAATAGAATGTCCATAGGTCTAACACATTATCTGATTCTATCGGCCGTGCTCTTCAGCATCGGTTTGTTCGGCGCTCTGTCCAGAAAAAACGCCATCGTTGTCCTTATGTTTGTTGAAATCATGCTTAACGCGGCCAACCTGTCGCTGGTCGCCTTTTCGCGCTTCATCACGCCCGAGCAATTGAGCGGACAGGCTATGGCCATATTCAGCATAGTTGTGGCAGCTGCTGAAGTTGCCGTTGGGCTAGCCATCATTATCGCGCTTTACAGACAGCGTAAAAACATCGATGTGACCGATACTAACCTGTTTAAGTGGTAAAAGATGCAAATTTCGAGCATACCATCTGAACTGATATGGGCCGTCTGGCTGCTGCCTCTGGCAGCTTTTGCCATAATTTCGCCTTTGATACGACCATTTCCCGGTAAAGCAGAACCCGCCAGCTATGTTTCGCTTGCCGCTATAAGCCTTTCACTCGGGCTATCTCTCTGGCTGCTGGCGAGCGTCTGGCAAACGCCGGATCATCAGATATTACTCAATGGCTTCAACTGGCTGAATATCTCAAACGGTCCCATATTCAACTTCGGCTTGTTGATAGACCCCCTCAGTGCCGTTATGCTGGTGGTGGTCAGCTCTGTCAGCCTGATGGTACAAATATATTCTCGCGCCTACATGCACAGCGATCCGAGCTATCGGCGCTACTTCGCCTTCATATCGCTTTTCACGGCCTCGATGCTGGGGCTGGTAATGTCTTCCAACCTTCTTTCTACCTTTATGTTCTGGGAACTCGTCGGACTTTCTTCCTATCTATTGATAGGCTTCTGGTTCCACCGTCCGGCGGCGGCCGCCGCCGCCAAAAAGGCTTTCCTCGTCACCCGTGTCGGCGACGTGGGCTTCTTGGCGGCCATCCTGTTGCTATATTCGCACGCGGGCACGCTTGATATTACCGCTCTGAATAGTCCGGCCGTTACGGGAGCCATTGCCGGTTATGTGCTCACGTTGGCGGCTCTCGGACTTTTTCTCGGCGCTATGGGTAAATCCGGGCAGTTCCCGCTACACATCTGGCTCCCCGATGCCATGGAAGGCCCCACACCTGTCAGCGCCCTTATTCATGCAGCTACCATGGTCGCCGCCGGGGTTTTCCTGGTGGCACGTATGTACCCGCTCTTCCAGGCAGCGCCTCACGCCCTGACTGTCGTCGGCATCGTCGGAGCTTCTACAGCTGTCTTTGCGGCGACGATGGGGCTGGTGATGAAAGACATCAAACGCGTGCTGGCCTATTCCACCATCAGCCAGCTTGGTCTTATGTTTCTGGGGCTGGCAACCGGCGGGGTTTGGGTAGGTATTTTCTACCTCTTTAACCACGCTTTTTTCAAGGCTCTGCTTTTCCTCGGAGCGGGCAGCGTAAACCACGCCACAGGCACGTTCGATCTACGCGAAATGGGCGGCCTTAGAAAAAAGACCCCCTGGACCTTCGCCTGTTTCGCCCTAGCGGCGCTTAGCTTGGCCGGCATCTGGCCGCTGGCCGGCTTTTTTAGCAAAGAGGGCGTCCTGTCCAGCGCTCTCGATAAGCAACCCGTGTTATTCGGCCTGGCGATTGCCACTATTTTCATGACCGCTTTCTATATTTTTCGCGTCGTCTTTCTGGTTTTCGGCGGCCAGTACCGCGGCAGTCACGGGCCGCATGAATCATCCAAAACCATGCTTATCCCCATGGCGCTGCTGGCAATTCCGGCAGTAGCTTCGGGCTGGCTCAATGCCAACGGCGGTTTCGAGCGCTTGCTGAACGGCGGAGCAACACATGGATTCTGGCAGGGAGTGGTAGGGGTGCTGGGACGTCCCCTGACCTGGGTTTCCTTGCTGGCGGCAGGCGCGGGCATACTGGCAGCTTATGCCATGTATATAAAAGTATGGATTTCGCCTAACCGCATCAAATGGATATTCCGCTCGTTGTACGCCATTTTTACACGCAAGTATGGGATGGATGAACTTTACGAGCACCTGATTGCGGGTAATCTGCTTTACCGCGGGCTATTTCAGGCATTCCAATGGCTTGATAAGAATGTAATTGACGGCGCGGCCAATGGTATCACCTTTGTTACAACAGGAGCCGGCCGCACGATGAGGCGGATTCAAACCGGACAGCTTCAGCTGTACGGGATAATTTCTATCCTCGGAATTATAATCATAGCACTTGTAGCTTTGGTTAGAGGTTAGTTCAACTAATGAACTTTAACTTTTTATCGTTAATGATTTTCCTCCCGCTAGTCGGAGTCTTGGGGATTGCCCTGATTCCCCGTCTTTCGTCAAGAGCAGTTAAATATCTTGCCCTGGCATTCACGTTGGCGGTGCTGGCTATTGCGTTATTGTTGCTTTTCCGCTTTGACCGCGGGGCGAGCGGCATACAGTTCGAAGAGGTGTATTCCTGGATACCAGCTCTAAATGCTCATTATCATCTGGGGGTGGATGGCATCAGCCTGCCGCTGGTGGTATTGACCAGTTTACTGGGGGTCATTGCCGTTCTTGTGTCCTGGAAAGTGGAAAACCGGACCAAGGAATTCTTTATCTGGCTGTTGATACTGGAGAGCAGTATCCTGGGGGTTTTCTGCTCGCTGGACATGCTTCTCTTCTTCATTTTCTGGGAGATAGAGGTCGTCCCCATGTATTTTCTCATCTCTATATGGGGCAGCGGGCGTAAGCATTATTCCGCCACCAAATACGTCATATACACGCTGGCCGGCAGCGCTCTCATGCTGGCCGGGATAGTGAGCCTGTATTATGCCACCGGCAGTTTGGACATGGTAGCGCTGGCGCAGAGCGGGTACGCCACGGTACAATCCGTACTGCCCGCCACCCCTATCTTCTTTCTGCTGCTGGCTGGCTTTGCTGTCAAGCTTCCAGTCTTCCCGCTGCACACCTGGTTGCCAGACGCCCACACTGACGCCCCCACCGCCGCCAGTGTTTTCCTGGCCGGCGCCCTCATCAAGATGGGGGGTTATGGCATGATACGCCTGTGCGTCAGTATCTTCCCACCGGTAGCCCGGCAGTATGCCCCCATTATGCTGGGGTTGGCCGTCATCGGCGTGGTGTACGGCGGCGCTATCACCCTGCGTCAGACCGACATCAAGCGCCTGATCGCCTATAGCAGTATCAGCCATATGGGGTTTGTGCTGCTGGGGATATTTGCGCTGAGCCAAACGAGCCTGGTAGGCGCCAGTCTGCAAATGGTAAGCCACGGGCTCATCACCGGTTTGCTCTTTGCCGTGTCCGGTATTATCATGCACAACACCCACGAACGTGACATCTCCAAGATGGGCGGTCTGGCGCGCCAGATGCCGGCGGCCACTACCTTCTTTATCCTGGGCGGGCTGGGGGCTCTGGGACTACCTTCTACCAGCGGTTTTGCGGCCGAGTTTACCACCTTCCTGGGCAGTTTCACCAGTGCCGAAGTCAGCGGGGTTAAGATCTACGCTCTTATAGCCCTCCTGGGCGTACTACTGGCAGCGGCCTATGTATTGTGGCTAATCCAGCGCGTTTTCTTCGGCCCGGTATTGCCCGTGTTCAACGAGGCGAAAGACGCGGATAAACTTCAGAAATTCTATTGCGGCGTATTCGTTGTGCTTATTTTTCTGATTGGCATGTATCCTTCCGGCCTCACTTCTATAATTCAGAATAGCGCCGCGGGCATTATTAAATTACTGGGCGGTTAGAGGAGCTTTCATTGAATCTGGACTTACTGAGACCCGAAATCTGCCTAGCAATCACCGCCGTGGCTGCAATTGTGGCAGACCTTCTTTTCAAACGTAAGGAGGCCGTTACAATAGTGAGCCTGCTAGGAATAGGCGTCGCAGCGTTACTGACCCTTTCCATTCTAGGTAAAAACCCTCAGACAATCGGAAATGGCCTGTTTGCTCTGGATAATTATGCCCTGTTCTTCACCTTTTTATTCCTGGGTCTGGCGTTCATGGTGATTTTGGCTTCCGTGGATTATGTCAGCAGGATGAGTGATTTCCACGGCGAATTTCACGCGCTTATACTCACAGTTGCCCTCGGAGCAATACTCACCGCGGCAGCTACGGATATCATCTCTATATTACTATCCGTTGAACTGACCGCCATCTCCTTTTACGCTCTGGTTGGATTTCTCAAAGATGGCAAGGCCAGCGAATCATCCCTGAAATACATCCTGCTCGGAGCCGTCAATTCAGCCATCCTTTTATACGGGCTGGCGATGCTATTTGGTTTCAGCGGCTCGACGCGCCTCGCCGAGATAGCCCAGGCTGTCTCCAATATTCCAGCACAAGGAATAAACGGGAGCGCTGGCCTGC
This sequence comes from Dehalococcoidales bacterium, assembly GCA_049520695.1. Classification (GTDB taxonomy): domain Bacteria; phylum Chloroflexota; class Dehalococcoidia; order Dehalococcoidales; family UBA1222; genus SURF-27. The sequence goes on from JBEKPN010000016.1 coordinate 10,330, forward strand.
TTTTCGGACTGGTGCTGGTGTGTGCCGGATTCGGCTTTAAAATCGCTGCCGTTCGGCACTTTTCCGCCTTGTCAGCGAGCCAGCCGTCAACAAAACAGCGGTGGTATCAGCGCCTCGCAACCTGTTCAGGCAGAGACACGCCAACGGCAAATGAAAAGCGCGACGGCTTACTGACTGGGTTCATTGAACGATGCGATCTTCCATTTTCCATCCGGTGTCTTGGCGTAGCACAGATGTTCGGCATACAACGGGCGGGCCGCGGCGGCAGGAATCC
>JBEKPN010000017.1:0-10504 GCA_049520695.1 Dehalococcoidales bacterium
AACTTTGCACCTTTTTTGGTTTGACCAAAGAGGAACAAAATAAAATTTTAGATTATGAACTGATGATATATTTTTGCGAAGGCACAGACAAAGAGAGGATAGATTGGTTTACGGTCATAAATACATACGGAGAAAAGGTGAATGAGCAAGAAATTCGCAACGCGGTTTATACCGGGCCGTGGCTAAGTGACGCAAAATTAAAATTTAGCAAATCACATTGCGCGGCATATCTTTTGGCGAGTGATGGCGGTCAATTAGTAAGCGGTTCGCCAATCCGTCAAGATTATTTAGAAACCGCGCTTAAGTGGATAAACAATGGCAAAATCGCGGATTATATGTCTAAGCATCAGCACGACACAAACGCCGATGAATTGTGGAGCTATTTCCAAGATGTTATCACATGGGTGCGGGCGACATTTAAGAACTATCGCCGGGAAATGGACAGCGTGGAGTGGGGAGAACTATACAACGAATTCAAAGATAAAAAACTGAATGCTAGCGAACTAGAAGCCGAGATTAAAGAGCTAATGCAGGACGAAGATGTTACCAAAAAGTCTGGTATTTATCGGTATGTTTTGACGAGGCAAGAGAAGTGTCTCTCCATCCGCGCTTTTACCGACAAGATGAAGCGCGAAGCTTATGAACGTCAAAATGGAGTTTGCCCGTTCTGTAAGAAAAAATACGACATTTCAGAAATGGAATCCGACCACATTACCCCTTGGCATGAGGGCGGCAAAACTACTGCTGAAAATTGTCAAATGTTATGCAAACGAGATAACCGAACCAAGGCTGGGGAATAAAGTCTCATTAGTCAATTTCAAATTTTACATTTCAAATTGATACACTACCTTTAAGGCCCACCCCTTGCTTTTCCATTGCCGATTCGACTGCGTAGATGGGTACTATCCGTTTGAGGCGAGGAATCAATTATTCGACGGTTACGTAGATGAATTCGAGGGTGCCTCACTCATCGCCAGCCACAATGGTGTAGATCCCAGGATTCAATGGAGACGATTGGGTTCCATTTGTGTAGATTCCATCAACAGTTACGTTCGCTGACATGAGAGTTCCCGCCGTAGGAGTGCTACCAGGCAGAATGTCAGCATAGATACTATGTGGTAGAAAAACGTACCCTGTTATCAGTATGATGTAGTTCGGGCAAACGCCTGGCATGAATATCTTGAGCGGGGTAGCCTGCAAAATGTTATGGGCGGTGTAGTAACCCTGGCAAACTGCCACTCCGAATGGCTGGACGTAGATATTGGCGCAAAACCCAAGGGCAAGTCCGTTGACACCCCAATTTTTCTCTGCTGAAACAGTGTTCGAACTGGCAAGCATGTTGTACTCACTTATCCTAATCTGAAACGCTTCACCGGGGGAAATGTCGGTAGCATTAACAGACACTTGGAGTTGTAATCCGTTCTGCGACTGTATCGATGTCGTTGTCGGCACTGTGGTTGTCATGATTGTCGGGCCTGTGGTGTTCGATTCAATGGTCGATGGGACTGATGGCTCTATAGTTGACGACGTTGTCGATTCTTCAGTTGTGGGTGCGATTGTCATCGTGACTGTGGTTGTCAGAATTCTGGTGCAGCTGGAAATTCCTACCACAAGTAGGCTAATTAAACAACAGGGCATAATCACAGATACAAATCTTTTCAATATGTCAAGCGCTCCTACTGCATTCCTTGATTTGAGTTTACTTCTTTACTGGGGATCGAGCAAACCTCTGGGGATATTCCTGAACGTCACAGATGCGCATGAGTTTTTAGGGGTGAGCCACCAGACAATGTATAAACTGTTTGCGCATATGTGTTTGGGGTTACAATTCGATAATAACCAGAGAGGTGGGGGGTATAATCCCAGCCCCCCAAAATCGCTTTGCAAGGGAATCTTGTCTTTTAGGCCAGACCGATAACAAGAGTGCTAACTATAATTGAAACAACCATTGTTTACCAGTGTTATTGCCCCCCGTAAATGACAATTGTGCATTGGTCAGTGGGTCTAAGGTGCCCTGAACCTGAAATATCCAATAACCAGTAGCCGGAGGAGAATCAAACGTAAAATATTTGTCTGCCACCACGAGGGTACTATCAACAGAATCGAATTGGTACTGGGCATTAGGTGAACTAACCGCGATACTGCCAAGCCCACTGAAGGTACCATCTACTGCTTCTCCACTTGTGTAAAAAACCTGCATATCAATCCTGAGGTAATTAATGCTGTTACCAGAGGATGAGGTGATAAAGTAACCCGCCCTGATAACCGTCACCGTCCAGTAATTAAAACTTCCTGAAGTTTTTGTTGAGTCTAGCATTACGGCCTTTTGCAAGTACAGTTGCTCATAATCCCCGGCTGAGACTCTGACCAGCGGAGTGAATGTTGGGGTTTGGGCAGTAGTCGTCGTGGGTGGCGAAGTCGTGGTGGTAGTCGTCGTCGGGGTAGCCTTTGTCGTAGTTGGCGGAGTTGTCGTAGTGGTGGCTGGCAGTACACTAGTAGTTGTCAGTAGAGCGGATGTTGTGGTTGGCAGCAAACTGGTGTTGGTCGTGATCACCGATGTTGCGGTCGCAGGCGGGCTTAAAGTTGTCGTTGACATAGACGACTTGGAACAACCAATGCCTGTGACCAGCAGAGATAAGATTATCAGTGTTATCGTAGCAGCTCTTAAGGGTTTATTTATCCCGGGATTTCCCATATCAACTCGTAGTGAGCCGACCCCTTACCTCTTTAGTCTCGACACCGATGATATACCCAGCACATCAGGTTGTAAAGCCTGATTAAGCGTCAATGTTAGCCGTATCGCATCATGTTCATTGGTTCGCACATGAGTATTATGGTCGACCCATCCGTGCCTAAATGCCACGTTTTGGTTCGCACAATAAACCAGCCCTGTAAAACTAAGCATAAACTTCTCCTCTTTTCCATTATTACTGGTAACCTTATCGCGATTGAAGCCCTTATCGGCTAGTTGTGTATATTTGGGCAACACCAATAATATTCTACCTAGCTTATTTTATGATCTTGCAGCGTAAACAGCAGGAGTTTTACCACATGATGCTGGAGGTACCGCTGACCCAGGATGATCTCATCTTCAGCCATCCCGACGGCAGCCCCCTGCTTCCTTCGTCCGTCAGCCGGGCCTGGCAGGACACTGCCCGCCGTGCCGGCGTCAAGGTTATTCGCTTTCACGACGGTCGGCATACGCATGCGTCCACGTTGATCGCGGCCGGCTGGAGCCCCAAGTTCGTGTCGGAGAGGCTAGGCCATTCCAACATCAGCACCACCATGGATATCTATACCCATACCAGCCCGGAGATGTATCGTGAGGCCAAGAGGCTCTTTGACGAGTACATGCGGCAGTGACTATAATTAGCGGGTTGAAAAAATTATTGCCAAAATTATTGCCAAATGGTTATGTTAAGGAGTCTTTTTACCATTCAAAGTAGAATTTAGCTTCATTTTAAGTCCTTGGAGGGGTGACCGAGTGGCCTATGGTGACGGTCTTGAAAACCGTTGTCTCCTCACGGGGACCGTGGGTTCGAATCCCACCCCCTCCGCTTTTTTAAACTCAACTTCAACCGAAATATTATGACCATAACTAATGTAGAATGGTTTCTCTATATTGTCAGGTGCAAAGACAACTCGCTTTACTCAGGCATCACAAACAACCTGGAGGAGCGGGTTAAAAAACACAACGAGGGGACCGGAGCAAAATATACCTCCTCACACAAGCCGGTAACCCTGGTGTACTCCGAACGTTATAGCAACTCTTCAGAAGCTAAAAAGCGCGAACAGGAAATCAAGCGCTGGCCTAAAAGCCGGAAGGAAGCACTCGTTTTAAGCCAACCCGAAATTCCCCGGATCTCTCATGCGCCGGACGAAAGAGACACCGGGATCGATGATTTCAGCGCGGAACTAATGGCGCCCTGCGGCATGAACTGCGCCTTGTGTTCTCACTACCTGGCCCTCATCAAGCAGGCCGGTGGAACACACCGCATGGTTGAGTGCCCCGGCTGCCGATCATCTGGTAGGCAGTGCGCCATCAAGAGAAGCTGTGAGCGGGTCAGGCGAGGGAAGACGCGACTTTGCTCGGAATGCGCCGAGTTCCCCTGCTCGCGCGTGATGCACATCGACGAGCGTTACCGCAAACACTACAACTACAGCATGATAGACACGCTTAAGGCTATCCAGAAAAGCGGAGTAGAGGCAGTGCTGGCGGCACAGAGAGAACACCACAGATGCCCACGTTGCGGCGGCGTCATCTGCATCCACAACGGCAAGTGCTACACCTGTGACGAGGTGAAAAGCTGGAGGGGATAAGCTGCCCTATTCCATCCTTATTTTGAAATTCAGCCAGATGTTCAAACATCCGTCTATTATTTATTTCTGAATATACACCTCGTTGAGCGCCACCTCTCCCAGGGCATTCAGACTGTACCCCTTGACATAGCTCTGCACCAATTGCATGTTTTTACCTGTCCACAAAGGGATACAGGCGGTATCGTTCACTAGGAGCTGCTCGGCCTGCTGGTATAAAGCGAAACTGGAAGCCTGGCTCGTGGCGGCGGCGGCTTGTTTGAGTAGCGCGTCTACCTGTGGGTTGCTATAGCCTCCGATATTATAGGTGGTACCCGTGCCGAAAAGGACTTCAAGAAAGTCCTGCGGGTTGGCGTAATCGGCACCCCAGCCCCAGTAATACATGCTGTCCTTTTCCTGTTTAAGAAAATAGGAGAACTGCGAAGGGTCGAGTTGCCGTATCTGGATGTCTATGCCAAAGGCGGCTTCCCAGTCGTAAACGATGGCAATCAGGTCACCGGGAACCAGCCCACCGTAGCCGCTGGTGGTAATCGCTATCGGAGGCAGATTGGCAGCTGAGCCATACTTGGAAGCCGCGATGAGCGCTTTAGCCGCATTGACGTCATAACCGCTGGTTTGTAGCGCCGAATTGTACCCCGGCATGCCCGGCGGAAGGATGCCGTAAGCCGCCGCCACCGTGTCGCGGAACATCAAGGAATCCAGCTTTTGCTTGTCCACCGCCATAGCAAAAGCCTTGCGCACACCCGCGTCATCGAAGGGCGGCTTGGTAACGTCGAATCCCAGGTACGTCAGGCTGAGTTCGGGCGTGACCACCAACTGGCTGTAGAAGGAGCCGGCCGGGTCCATCACGCGGTCATAATAGGAAACGTCCACGTCGGCCACGTCTATATCGCCCGACTCGTAGAGGTTCATGGGAATGCCCGCCAGCAGTTTGTAAACCACTTTGTTGAGTTTGGCCTTATCGCCGTAATAGAGCGGGTTGCGCTCAAGCACCAGTTGGCTGCCTTGAGTCCATAAGTTAAGTCTGAAAGGGCCGGTGCCGTTGGGTGTTTTCCACCACAGAGCACCTTTCGCCACGTTATTTTTATCCACTACAAAGGCGGTGGGATAGGTCAGCTTCGACAGAAAAGCAGAACTGGGATTTGCCAGCGTTATCTTGAGCGTGTAATCGTCGACCGCCTGCACTCCGCTCAGGCTTTGAGCTTTGCCGGAGAGCATATCGGCCGCTCCCTGTATGTCGCCCAGATAAATTGAAGCGGTCTGCGAACCGGTGACCGGATTGCAAGCGCGCTCCAGGGAATACTTGAAGTCCGCAGCCGTCACCTTGCGCCCGTCCTGGAAAGTGACGCCATGGCGCAGATCGAAAGTATAGGTCAAACCGTCAGAACTAATTTGCCAGTCCTGAGCGATGTCCCCTATCGGTTCGAGATTCGTATCCAAGCGCACCAGGCCGCTGAAAATCTGCAGCACATAGCCGATAGAGGTAGAGTCTCCGGTCAGCACCGGGTCCAGGGTCAGAGGGTCGGTGTTATACAGGTTGAGCGTCCCCGAGCCACCGGCTGCGGGAAGAGCCGTACTGCTGTGATTGCATCCAAAGAGAGATATAACAAATACTAGCGCAAGCAAGAACGAAATCAGCTTTTTCATGCGGATGCTCCGGTCCTGGCAGGCAGATATTTCTGTCTGGCGAACGGCAGCCACAGGTTATATAGCCCGTCCATGTCGAAACCATAGACCGCCATGAGCGCACCGTCATAGGTGTTGCCTTGATGGAATACCTCCAGGAGCGCCAGCATCTTGGGCTCTCCATATGTGGATAGCAGGAAATTTACCAGGCTGTAGCTCTCAGCGTATTCCAGGTAGGAGAGGGTGGCATCGGTCGAAAACGGGCTGGCCATGCTGCGCACCGTAAATTGGCTGCCCTGCGCCAGGGCTGAAACGAGCGAAGTCACAAAAGTGGAATCCAGCGACCCTTCGGAGTACATGGCCAGGCCTTCGTCCAGCCAGGTGGGTAAGCCGCTGTAGGGATTATTGGTCATCTGGTAGTTCACCATATGCGTCAACTCGTGCACCAGTGCTCCCTCGCCCCAGGCCAGATTAGATGAGTTGATACCGATGACGATGGTACTGTAAGACGGATAGGTGGCGCCTCCGGTCCATTCCTGAGCGAAGATCATAGCTCCCTGCATATCGGTGGAATTATCATATATGTAGATCGAAACCGGACGGCTGAGGCTGGCGCCAGTATCCTTTTCCAGATTGGCTAGGCCTGTCTGAGCCGTGTCCATCAGCGTCTGAGCAAAAGAGGAAGTACCACTGTACCAGTAAATTGTGACATTGCTCTCATTGATGGTGCGCCAGGTGAAACGCGTGTCGTCGAAGCTGACTTTCTGTTGTGCGGTTGTAAGGCTCTTGCCGGCGCTGTCCGTGACGCTCCACCAGTAGTCCACCATTGTGCCGGTGGGCAGGCCGCCGCTCTGGCGCATGTCCCAGTTATAGGCCGCCGTGACACTGGTGGAGGGGGTGATGGCCTGCTCCTCCTCGGTGACAATGTTCACGAAGCTGTCGCGCTCCACGCTGTAGTGCAATCTCACGTCGGTGATATTGACGCTGTCCGTGGCCTTTACGGTAAAGCTCAGCTCAGAGGGAAAATCCACTACCGTCGAGATAGAGGTGATGCTGAGGCCAGCCGCCGCTGCCTCACCCGGCGCCAATCCAGCCAGCAGGCTGGCGGCAATCACCAGGATAACGGCAACGACGCCAATTTTTTTAAACATTCTCCTGCCCCATTCCAGACCGCAAAAAGGCGTTGATAAAACCATCCAGGTCGCCGTTTAACACGGCGTCCGAGTTGCCCGTTTCGAAACCGGTGCGGTGGTCCTTTACCAGTCGGTAGGGGTGCAGCGTGTAGCTGCGTATCTGGTTGCCCCACTCCGCCGAGACGTGCTTGCCTTTGATTCTGGCATGTTCCTCTTCGCGTTTGGCCAGCTCCAGCTTGAAAAGTCTGGCCTTGAGGATGCGCAGGGCGATTTCCTTATTCTGGTGCTGCGAGCGCTCCGTCTGGCTGGTGACCACTATACCACTGGGCACATGGATGATACGCACTGCGCTGGAGACCTTCTGCACGTTCTGGCCGCCCGGCCCGCTGGAACGGTAGGCCTCCACCCTGAGATCGTCTGGGTTGATAGTTATATCTACGTCTCCCTCTGCTTCGGGCATGACCTCCACCAGCGCAAAGGAGGTGTGGCGCGCGTGGTCCGAGTCGAAAGGCGAAAGGCGTATCAGGCGGTGCACGCCGTGCTCGCTCTTGAGATAGCCGTAGGCATAGTCGCCGGAGATCTCCAGAGTCACGCTCTTGATGCCGGCTTCGTCGCCGGCAGACCTGTCGAGTATCTCAACCTTGTAGCCATGTTGCTCGGCCCAGCCGAGGTACATGCCGAGCAGCATCTCGGCCCAGTCCTGGCTTTCGACTCCTCCGGCTCCGGCGTGAATGGACAGGATGGCGTTGCGCAGGTCGTAGGGGCTGGCAAAGGCCAGTTTGAACTCCAGGTCATCCAGTCGGGTAGTAAGCTGGGACATCTCAGCCTCTATCTCGTCGCCGAGCGTGGGGCTGGGTGAGTCTTCTTCCAGAGTCATCAGTTCATCCAGCTCGGCGGCCTTACGCTCCAGCGCACGCCACTGCCCTACCGTCTCTTTTAGCTCCGCCAGGCGGCGCATCTTTGCCTGCGCGGTGACGGCGTCGTCCCAGAAATGCGGCGCGACGATGGCCTTCTTCATCTCCGCTATTTCTTTTTCTTTGGCGGCTACGTCAAAGACGCACCATGTCGTTGGTTATTCTATGTTGCTCGTCAATCAGTCTCTCGCGTATTTCGGACATCTCAACCCCCGTTATTTTTTTATACAACGCTTATTAGCGATTTAAAGTAAGGCTGAGGCTAAAACTCGCTTGCCTGCCGATATATTTCCGCCGGCCGTCAGATGGGCCAGGCGCGAGGGTTCGGGCAGGCGGTAACCATGCGTACAGGCCAGCGTCCAGCGAACTGATTCTTCAAGGCTTATCTTGTGTCCCGCAGAGATGTAAAGCGGCCTCGAGCCCGCGCGCGTGCGCAAGACCGTGCCGACGACCTCGCCTTCAAGGATTAACGCGGCGGCCGAGCCAGCCTCATGCCCGACCTCATCATGCTGGCCGCATAGGCGCGACTTGGCGCAGCCGATGGTGGGCATATCCAGCCAGAGCCCCAGGTGAGAGGCGATACCAAGGCGGCGTGGGTGCGCTATGCCCTGCCCGTCAACGAAGAGCAGGTCCGGCTTATGACGCAGCTTCTCGAATAATTCGAGGACTAAAGGCGCTTCGCGGAAAGACAGCAGCCCCGGAATGTAAGGGAAAGCGAGCTCCGCCACGCTCGTCTCTACCTCTACAATCTCCAGTTCGGGATAGCTCAAAACAACCATGGCCGCCCTGGCCGTGCGGCTGCCCCTCGGCACGGAAATATCGGCTCCTCCGACAAGGCGCACGGAGTGGACTTCGCCAGATGTTACTACATCACCGGCAAGGCCTTTTTGCAGAGCGATGGCCTGCGCGGGAGTGAGGTCCCAGCTATGGAGGTTTTTGGAATTCATGATATTTCATTATAGGCGATAGCGCCTGGCCAAACAAACGAAACGACCAGTAATATAATTATGTTAAACTAATGGAGGGCGCTATCTCATGCACTATTGACAGCCAAGCATCAATCGGGCATAATTAGCTTTTAGAAAGGATATTTCATGGTAAAAATCAGATTACGCCGCATCGGTGCTCCCAAGAAGCCCAGCTACCGCATTGTGGTAGCCGATTCGCACGCCTCCAGAGGAGGGGCTTTTATAAGCATCATCGGCCATTTTGACCCGTTGACCAACCCCGAAACCGTAACCATTGAAGAAGGCCCCGCTATAGAATGGCTGAAGAAGGGGGCCCAGCCTACTGCAACCGTAGCCAGACTGCTCACCAAGGCCGGAGTCATGGATAAGTTCAAGGCCGCAAAGGAGACCAAATGAAGGAACTAGTTGAGTACATCGCCAGAGCCCTGGTAAACGCCCCCGATGCCGTCGTGGTAACCGAAGAGACCGACGCTGAGAACGGTATCGTCCTCAAGCTCAAGGTGGCTGATGAGGACAAGGGCCGCGTCATCGGCAAACAGGGCCGCATCGCGCAGGCCATCCGCACGCTTATTCGCGTCAAGGCAGCCAAGGCCGGCACCAGGGCCAGCCTCGAAATCATCTAACAACCGTATAACAATTCAGAGCACCTCATCAAGCTCAACTCCTTTGAGCCTGTGAGGTGTTTTGTATTTAAAGGATTGTAATGGCCAAAACAAGCCCTGAAAAAACCGGGGCGGACAAACAGGTGGAATACATCACCGTGGGGGAGGTGCTGGGAGCGTGGGGGCTGAAAGGGGCTTTCAGGGTGAGGCCGCTGACCGACTTCCCCGAGCGCTTCGAGCCGGGTGCAGAGGTATTCATCGAAGGCACTCCTGTTATTATCCTGAGCTCAAACTGGCAGAAGGACGGTGTGATTATCACGCTGGCCGGTATCGACACGCCGGGGGCCGCCGCCAAACTGCGCCGCAAGATGCTGGACATTCCGGCCAGCAGGCTGCGCCAACTACCGGAGGGGCAGTATTACCAGTTCGATGTTATCGGGCTTGAAGTTAGCACAATCGGCGGGACTGTCCTGGGCAAAGTGACAGACATTTTGAACTGCGGCAACGACGTTTACGTGGTGAAGGGGGAGGTCAAGGAAATCCTCATCCCGGCCACCAGAGACGTGGTCAAGAGCATCAACCTGAAAGCCAAGAAGATGGTGATTGAGCCTATCGAAGGCCTTCTGGGATAAGGTAAATGTCATGCTGGAGGCCCGCCTGAGGCGGACCGAAGCATCTGGCGGGCGGGGATATAGCCTTGTCATTGCGAGAGCGCCGAAGGCGACGAAGCAATCTCTACAAATCATCCTTGCCGATTCGTTATTCGTTTCGTGCCCATCTTTTGTATAATTTTTTGCCACAACGGGGATGATAGCACATGGGGCGGGATGGTAGAAGGGTGTTTGTCGCGATTTTTCCGAAAAGCTAGAAGCAGGGTACAGACGCCAAAATCTCACCCTCACACATTCGTCCGCCCGGACGGTACGGAGCCAATACGGCTATTT
>JBEKPN010000018.1:0-10218 GCA_049520695.1 Dehalococcoidales bacterium
GCTGCTCCCTCTTGCTCAGCCAGTTCTATCTGGTACTTGGCTATGAGGGGTCGTGCAAGTGAAGTGCCAAGAAGATATCTACTCTCATAGATTGCGTTCGCGCGAATTGCGGGAAAAATATAGTCGGTGACAAACTCTTTTCTCAAGTCCTTTACGACAACTTTCTTGGCACCGATCTTTCGGGCTTTCTCCTTTGCAGCTTCGAAATCCTCTTTCTGACCAACGTTCGCAATGAAGCAGATCACTTCGAAGCCTTTGTCGATAAGCCACTTGAGTATGCAAGAAGTATCCAATCCCCCCGAATATGCCAGAACCACTTTCTTGTTAGTCTCTTCGCTAACCCGGAGCGCCTCGCCTTCCGCCTCGTCTCCCATCACAAATACCTTCAGATTCACCGAATCGTGGTGCGCCTAATTTGATTCTTCGTTATTAACTGTGACTTTCTCGTTTCTCAGTTTCTGTTCAATGGCCAGCAAGATGATCGCGAACGGGATGAAAATCAGGAACTGCTGGATTGAGTACTTCCGGACGTAATGCCTGTCACGGGTGTGTGCCGCAGAGTTCGCACCGATAGTAGACGACATGCTCGCCCTTGAATTTGACCAGCCTGACAAGGCGAGGATGTTCACAGTTCACAGGTGTTGGGAGTGGGCTCATAGGCTCACCTCACCGCCGTCTGGAATTACTTTCCTGACGTGTGGTATCGGGCGGGAGAGTCACGGTCTTGGATGAAACAAGTCTTGTGGTGACCATTCCGCGTCCACAAATCAGGCATTTGAGAATGTCTTGTCGGGGAATCGTTTGTACTTCCAGATCGGTATCAGCTTCGGATGCTTACAGTAGTGCGGGTCAACGGCATGGAGACGTATTCGTCCCTTCGGAGGCTGAGCCATAACGGCCCGCTGCAGGCGTCTACGGTTACGGGCGGCGTCTCTTCATGACCGCGGCAACGAGGCCGATGCAGCCAGTGAAAGCATCCAGACTCATATCTGTTGACTGCGTTACCAGATGTGGGTAGTTAGAACAGCGCAAGCTTCGATGGAAAAAGTAATAACTTCAATTTACAATCTCTTTTGATTAGGGTTCCCTGCGAATTGTCTCGATCTAGAACTATGGGTGGTTTACTATCTGTTCTGCTGGCTCTAAGCCTTTTCATGGCTGCTATCGTAGTTCCGGTGCAAGCCCTGACGATTCAGCTGATCAAAGTACTCACCGCAGAATCTCCTCAAGCTGATCTGAATTTTGGTCAGTCGGTAGCTGTATACGGAGATCATTTAGTCGTGAGTGAACACTTGCGTGACGCCATGACGGGCAGAGTCTACCTTTTTGACTCCAACGGAAACTACATAAAATCTCTACAGTCGGCATCACCCCAACAAGGTGCAGATTTCGGCTGGTCGGTAGCTACAAGCGAGGAGCAAATAGTGGTGGGAGAACCCCAACCATTTGTCACTGGCGGCACGGGCAGAGCCTACGTTTTTGACTCTAATGGGAATTTCATTAGGGCTCTCCAGTCACCGTCTCCCGAAGCAGGTGGATGGTTCGGTAGTGGAGTGGCTGTTAGCAGAGACCGCATAGTGGTGGGGGAATCTGCCAATCTAGCTGGGGGTCAGGGCAAAGCCTACGTTTTCGTCTCTAATGGAAATCTCATTAATACTCTCCAGTCACCGTCTCCTCAAGCAAATGCGTGGTTTGGCTATGCGGTGGCTGTTAGCGGAGACCGCATAGTCGTAGGAGAACCCCTAACCAGTGGTCAAACGGGCAGAGCCCACGTTTTTGACTCTAACGGCAATTACATTACGACTCTTCAATCACAATCGCCCTCACCCCTATTCTTCGGTTGGTCGGTAGCTACTAGCGGGGACCAAATAGTGGTGGGAGAACCTTGGACCAGTGGTCAAGAGGGAAGAGCCTGTGTTTTTGACTCTAATGGGAATTTCATTAGGACTCTCCAGTCACCGTCTCCCCAAGCAGGTGCATGGTTTGGCTGGTCAGTATCTGTTAGCGGAGATTTCATAATGGTAGGGGAAACTCGTGGTGCTAGCAGCGAAGGCAGAGCCTATCTGTTTTCTTCTGACGGGAACTTGATGGGCACCCTTCAATCACCGTCACCCAAAGCAGGCCTCTATGCGTTCGGTTGGTCAGTCGCTGTTAGTGGAGCCATACTAGTAGTAAGTGAGCCCACTGCTGATGTTTCTGGTTTGTCCAGTAATGAGGGCAGAGCTTATGTGTATAGCACAGCTGGGCCCGTTGGCGGTATCACTACGCCCGTAAACAAGTCTGAGATCTTGGCACCCTACCTAGCACTGTTCGGAATGGTCGCGGCTGTTGCAGTCGTCATCGTGACGGATAGAAAACGCAGAGAACTCACAAACCAGTCAGTGAGCTGATTTCGGAATCCCTGGTTCTGTGTGTGCGCGCACCAAGCATCTAGGTAATTCGCTGGCGCCCGTATCTGACAACTGGAGGTTCGCTAACAAGACGCTTTCCCTCGTGATACTACTCAGTCCTGTCCGACCCAATACCTGCTTCTAGTCTACAGGCCTGGTTTCGCTCTTTCAGCAAAACACATTTCGTACATCGAAAGCCCAGGGAGACTTCGGCGTGACAGCGCCGGCAGAGTCCCGCCTCGTCAGGGTGATGTGTGAGTATTGGGTCTCTGAGGAGCATCGCCGAGTGAGCGGTGCTAGAATCCTCGGGATTGGATACATCAAAGCAGAAATCACGCTATTGTCATAATGAGAGCAGACCAACGGCGTAGCCGGAAACTTGGGTACGGTTCAACTTACATCGGATAAGGTTCTCATTCGAATGATGTGGCCGCTGTTGATTCAAAGGCGAAGATGAGGCGCTCCACTTCCGGATGGGTGCCGCTGACGAAACCTGAAATCGTGGACATCATGCGCCGCTGCCTCCCTACTTATGCACCTTGGACTCAAACTAAGAACGATCAGAGACGCCTGAAAGTATGATGTAGGCTGTCAACGCATGAACAGTCAGGTCTCGAGACGACATGTCAGTCGCTGCTTATGGACGTGCTAGTTGCAATTTCTCTCTATAGTGTGGCTGTGCAGTCGCGGTCCTATTGGCACTGTGGTGTCAGTATTGATCTAGCAGTTTAAGAGAGCCGCCGAAGAAGCTGCGAAACGAGCCGAAGAAGTAGCCAGAGCCGCCAGGGCTGCCGCTGAAGAAGCCAGACGCGCCACAGAAAAAGCCGCTGCCCGGGCCGAGGAAGTTGCCCGCCAGGCCATCGCCGCCGCCGAAGCTGCCGCCAGGGCCGCCGAGGAGGCCGGAATCAAAGCCGCCGCGGCGATTCCTACCGCGCTGATAAGGAAAGTGCTCGGTTCGTGGGAATTCCTTATTTTCGCGATTCTGGTAGTGGTAGCGTCCGTGTTCGGCGCCGTAGCCATAAGCGTCGGCCTGTCAGGCATGCTCCCATAACGTAAAAAATTTTTTAAAATTGTATAACCCAAGGTGGAGGGGTAATAAAACCTCCCCTATATAAATAGCGCATTCTGTAGACGTTTTAAGGCGAAGCAGAGAAAAAAGAAAAACAAGATGGCACCGCATAACCCGGTGCCATAAGGAGATAATTAGATGGCTAAGAGTCCGAAAAGACCCGAAGAGTCTGAAAAGCAGACCAACGTCAATCAACCGAAAATAATGACCAAACCTTTACCCGAGATTCTCGATGACCTCGAGAACTACATTAAAAAGGTAGAGGAAGCCGTAAGATTAGCCCAGGGCGCCGCGCGCGATGCCAGGGCTGCCGCCGATGTGGCCAAACAGGCCGGTGAAGAAGCGGCAGGCGCTGCCAGAAAAGCCGCCGAGGCCGCGGTAGCCAAGGTCAGGGATGAGGCCGCCCGGGCCACTAATGCCCTGAATGATAGGGTTAACGAAGTATCCGATAGGCTGGACAATTTCGAGGAGAGAGCCAAGCAGGAAGCTATCGCTTTGGATGATGCCTTCCTGGCCTTAAAAGACAGGCATCTTGAGCAGTCTCCTTTCTTCGAGAAATAGCTGGTTAGCTTTTAATGTCCTGCGAGTCCTTTTATAACGAAAGGGCTCGCAGGAAGGGCTATATATTTCGCCGAGCTTAACGCCCTATCGATGCCACCTTTGTTTAAAGGCTCTACGGACTTACACATTTGAGCCCAGGCAGGCCGGCTGTTATTTTAAATAAGAGTTGTCCCGCCTATAGTGGTTTTATTTCATCTTTTTCATCATTCATTGATTTACAAACATGTTAATTATTTTAACTGTCCACTCACACTTTAATTTAAATATGACAAACTAGTCTTTTTACTGTGATAATTTACTTAACATACCTGTTAAAGATAGGCTGACCATTACCGCAAAACTCATATATGACCAATCGGCCTTCTCTATGATATAATGCCATCGGAAAACTTCCCATTCCTTTATAAAAGGAGCAATCCATGCACTTAAAGGCCTGGTTTCTGGAGACCCGCCCTCAATTCTTAACGCTATCGGTAGTACTGGCTTTTCTGGGCACGACTATTGCCTGGTATAATGGCTTTTTCTACCTGGGACGCGCCCTGCTCGCCGGTTTCGGACTGGTACTTACCCATGCCAGTGTGAATATTATTAATGACTATTTCGATTATAAAAGCGGCATCGACCTGGTGACCAAACGAACCCCTTTCAGCGGAGGGAGCGGCATTCTTCCCGCCGGACTGCTCACGCCGAGACAGGCGCTCTGGCTCGGGTTGGGCGCCCTCATTATCGCCATGCCGATAGGTATTTATTTTACCGTCACCATCGGCTGGCAGTTACTACCGCTGCTCCTCGTGGCCGCTTTTTTTATCATGCTATACAGTCCCTTTATCTTGAAACGCCCCTGGCCGGAATGTCCAGCCGGGGTTGGCCTCGGCGCTTTGCCGATACTCGGGCTATTTTTCGTCCAGGCAGGTGCTTACACCTGGCAGGCGGTGGTCGCCGCCATTCCATCCTTTTTCCTGGTGCACAACCTGCTCCTTCTCAACGAGTTCCCCGACGCCGAAGCCGACACTAAAGTAAACCGCAAGACACTGCCGCTGACTATCGGCAAGAAAAACGCCGCCATTTTCTACTCGTCGGTCGCCATCGCGATGTATGCCTGGATATTTGCCTGGGCAATGGCTCGAGTGTTACCCGCCTGGACACTGCTGGCTCTGCTTACACTACCGCTCGAACTCAAAGCCATCAACGGCGCTATCCATAATGACGACCCTTCTAAACTGATGCCCGGTATGGCGATGAATGTGATGACGGTCCTGTTAACGCAATTGCTGCTGGGCATCGGTTTCGTTCTGGGGCGTATTTTTTAGGGGGCAAAAAATGGGAAATTCCGAACTTATCCGGAGTCCGCAGCCCCTTCATGGCATGTTCACTAAAGTGCCACAGCGATACGACCTGATAAACCATGTTATCACCCTGGGGCAGGATACCCGCTGGAGAAAGCTCGCTGCCAGGGCCTGCCTCGAAGGTAATCCACCGCATGTTCTCGACCTGGGCTGCGGCACCGGCGACCTGGCTATAAACGTCGCCCGGCTCGCCAAAGCAGAATTAGAAATAACCGGACTGGACTATTCCCTGCCGATGCTGGAGCTGGCAAAAAACAAAGCTGAAAAGGCAGGCCTTAAAGATAAGGTAGAATTTATCCACGGTGAGGCCACCAAAATACCTTTCGTCGACGAGTATTTCGACTGCGTGGGGATTTCCTTCGCTTTCCGCAACCTGACGTACCTGAACCCGCTTTGGGAGCTGCACCTGGCCGAGGTGCTAAGAGCGCTGAAATCGGGAGGAAAGTATGTCATCGTGGAGTCAAGCCAGCCGCGGAATCGTTTTATCAAAACGCTCTTTCACCTCTACCTGCGCGCCTTTGTCATGCCGGTTGGAACGCTGCTTTCCGGTGAGCAGGGAGCCTACCGCTACCTGGCGGAATCGGCGGCGCGTTATTACTCTCCTGAAGAAGTCAGGGAAATGCTGTTGAAGGCCGGTTTCCGCGAGGTAACCTATCGCCCGCTGTTTTTAGGCGCCGCCGGCATACACGTAGCAACCAGATAAAGCTAAATCTGGTGCTCAATGCATTGTTCACGCAGCGCGTTGAGAGCCGCAAAAAATTCCCGCATCATGACGCTTACCGGGTACATGCCGCGTCCGGTGACGCGGAGCACACTATCCCCGGATATCAGGCCAAACGTTTTCAGGAAAGCCAGCTCAATCCGGAGTTTATCGGCGATGTCTTTTCCGAAGCGACTCCGAAAAGCCTCTGCGTCCACCTCCAGGCCGAAAAGCTTGGTCAGCAGGTAGTAACGCAGATTCTCTTTTTCTATCAGCCGCCGCCACCCTACGATAGGCAACTGGCTTTTTCCGGTTAAATCATGGTAGCGGTCAAGTGAAAACGTATTAACGAAGAAATTGCCCCGCATAATGCTGACCGAGCCGGCGCCTATGCCGATATAGTCGTCATCCTCGATGATATATTCGTCAATCATGCGCTCGCCGCGGGAAAAGCACCAGGCAGTGGAGGCCGTATAACCTCCATGATAGAGCTGCTGCAGAATAATGTCGTAAAACCGCCTTTCGCGCGAGTTGTCCACCCGGTTAAAGCGCCGCTCCAGAGCGTCTTTCTTGTGCGGCGAGGCCATCAGCGGGTAGAAAGTAGCCTGGTCAATACCCATTTCCCTGAAAGCGGCCACGTCGGCCTCGAACTGCGCGATGGTCTGGCCGGGGAAATTGAAGACAAAGTCCACATTCAGCGTGGCGAACTGCCCTTCGGCCAGGAGCAAGCGCTTTTTTACCTCTTCCGCCGGGCCGTTGTTCCGTCCCATTGTCTTGAGGACAGACTCATCGAAGCTTTGCACGCCCACTGATAGGCGGTTGACGCCCATTTTTACCAGGAGCGCGATGTTCGCTGCCGTCAGCTCTCCCGGAGTGGTCTCCAGTGAGATTTTCCCCACCGAGCACCGCGTTTTGAGGTAGACGACGAAAGCGGCCAGTTCATCCATCATCACGGTGGGCGTGCCGCCACCGAAATAAACGCTGTTAAAGCTGATACCGCGCCCCAAGTACAGGTCCAACTCCTTTTTCAGGTCAGCAAAGTAGCGGCGGGCGAGGTCTTCCCGGAAAAGGTAACGGTTAAAGCAGCAGAACGGGCAAAGCGCCCGGCAAAATGGAACATGCACGTAAAGCGCGACGGCGCTGCCTTCTCCATTGATAAAGGAATTGTCTGTTAACCGGTCCAGACGGCGGAACTTGCTACCTTCGCGCCTGGTGACGTAACCGACGATAGCAGGTATCATAATTACTCTTAAAATATATCACACGGTGGTGGATTTAGCGAACAGTGGCGTCGAGTTCCGCGCGGCTGGTAATCGAGGTAACTCTATCCAGAAAATCTTTTAGCGAAGCGCTCTGGCTCCGCAGCGTTTTGAGCTCTTGCCCGATAGGGCTTATCGAGGTGGGACTATCGGCATAAGTGCCGTAAAAAGCGAAATACGCCTGATTTAGTTTGCGGATATAATAGCCGTTATCAGCCAGGTATTGCTGTCTCTCATTCATATATTTCTCTGCGGCAACGATTTCCCCTCTGGCCAGGTAAGCGTCCACTGTTTTCCTGACTTCTCTCATGGCACCGTTAAAATCAAAACCAGGGGCGGCCGGTTGAGCGGGGCTGCTTGCGGGGGGAGGGGCATAGTATTTTTGATAGACCATATCCCCGATTTCCCGGCCGATAATATCGGCCACGGTCTCATTTATCGTGGCTACATCATAGTTCTGGCGCAGGCCGGTCTCGTCCAGCACGTAAAGGAAGCCCAGCGGCGTAAAGGCGAGGTACTGGTGCGCCCATTCGTGGGCGGTGCTTTCGATGATAAACTTCATATCGGTGTCGTTGCTGACATAGCTGGGGAAGGTCGCCATGCCGCCTAATTCGACGACCAGAGCCGAGTAGCCGAGACTCTCAATCTTTGCTTCGATACCTTCCATGTCTTTTTCGTTCATTTCCGGGATAAGGGTTACTTCTCCAATGCTCTCTATCCTGTCCCTGGGTGAGACGACGAGCAGGTGGAGCGGATTCCCCAGATAGAGAGTGACCGGTGGGAAGCCAACCTTCAGCTTGAAAAATTTGTCGGCGGGATTATAAATCCCCTGCTCGGACAGGACCTCTCTAACCTGCTTTTTCACCCGCTTTTCCAGGGCGGTCGTGTTATCGGAGGCACGATTGGGAGAAAACAGTTTTCCCACGTCTCCCGCCAGAGTCTTTGCCTCCCAGCTCAACAGGCTGAAGCGAAAAGAATCGGTGGCTTGGTTGATGCGGTCATCCAGGTCATTTTTGGGGGCGCAGCTGGAGAAAAGAACCAGAAGCGGAAAGACTGCCAATATCCCTGATATTAGTCTGATTTTGTTGCGGGACATCAGAATCTTATTTTACCTTTGTTTTCTCTCTCACCCGGCTCACGATTTTCGCCATGGTTTCACCGGTCTTCTCCGCGATGACGACATCGGCATGGCGGTCGTGCGGCGTTTCGGTGAGGTTTAAAATTACAAGTTTGGCGCCGCCCTGCTTGGCGATGACGGGCATTTGCGCCGCGGGATAGACCACCAGCGAAGACCCCGCCGCCAGGAATAAATCGCAGCCGGAAGACCTTACCTCCGCCTCGCGGGTTTCTCTCTCCGGCATTGATTGCCCGAAGGCAACCGTCGCCGGTTTCAGCAGGCCGTTGCAGCTGTTACAGCGCGGCACTTTTTCCCCGGCGAGCATCTTATCGTGGGCGTGGCTCCTGGGGTAGCGCTTATGGCAGTCCAAGCAGTCTACGAACTGCATCGTGCCGTGTATTTCGAGCACCATCTCCGCAGGCACGCCAGCTTTCTGGTGCAGGCCGTCCGTGTTCTGGGTAATAACACAGTCCAGTTTGCCCATTTGATGCAACTCGGCGACGGCGTAATGTCCCACGTTGGGCTTGGCTTCTCTTATCGTCTCCCACATCATCTTGTGCATCTTCCAGTACTTTTCGCGGATGTCCTCTCGCCGCAGAAAGTTCGGCAGGTTCAGCTCGGATGGGTCGAAGATATCCCAAACGCCGCCGGGACTGCGGAAATCCGGTACGCCGGACTCGGTGCTGAAACCGGCGCCGGTGAAAACGACGATTTTTTTCGACTGCACAATCATATCCGCGACAAGTTCGATATGCTCCACGATTGACCTCCCGATTTAATCTCCATCCCGACGAAAGCCGGGCCTGTATCCCCCAACCATAACTGGATTCCGGCCTTCGCCGGAATGACATTTATCGTTATGTTCCTCGCAACACTGTCTTAGCTAATTCCCAGGTGTACTCATAAAGGTGCAGGCCTTTGCTCATGGCCACCAGCTCCCCATCCTCCACACCTATCTCGCTGGCCATATACTCTTTAAGTAACTGAATGGCTGCCAGGTTGGACGGAAAGCCCGCCCATAAGTCCCACGAACGGAAATACACCACGAAGTTTAGCTTCCCCTCGCGCACCCTGGTATCAATCATCCTCAAACACGGCGGGTCAGGCAACCCGATGGACTTTTCATTACCCACCGCCATAAAAGCCTGGTTGGTATTGAAACCGTCCTCTTTATACATCCTGATTACTTCGGCTATCTGCTTTTCCAGGTATTGCCCGTAGGTATACTGCTCCCCCTTTTTCTTATGCGATGTCATCAGGTAAGGCAGGTAGCTCTCCACGTATTCCATGGTGCTGGGTGGGGGAACGCCCTGCGGCACGTCCGGTATGAGTGGCCGGGTGCCGGGATATTTCACCCGGATAACCGCCAGGTCCATCTCTTTACGCCGCTGGCCCGCGTAGCTGCCACGGTCGATTTTATATTCGTAGCCTTCGTGAAGAGCCTTGCCCAGGCAAACGAACCAAGCCTCAGAGAGGTCCCGGGCTTCAATTACCGTAATATTCATCCGGCCCTCCTGCGGGGACGTCTAAAGCGCCCGGATATACTCGGGGCGCAGCAGCGAAAGGTCTTTCTTTTGTATCACCGCGTCGATCAGGGTGAGCATCTCGGCCTTCTGCCGGGGAAGATTGGCTTTTATGGGCAGATAGTTCGAGGCGTGGTTGGCCGTGAAAAAGCAGTCGGTGAAGCTGGAGTTCTCGATAATCAGCTTCAGCTCAACCAGCGATTGGAACGGTGATATCAGCTTGAAGCGTCCCTCCAGCCAATCTTTATGTAAA
>JBEKPN010000019.1:0-10156 GCA_049520695.1 Dehalococcoidales bacterium
TTCGGAAGCGATTTGGACGAAGGTTCGTCACCTCATTATAGCTAGGGGAGCTTAGTTTGTAGGGCAGCAAAAGAGCTGGTGGTGTGGTGGGGTCTATTTATTTTTTCTAGGAGTATTACAATTGCGGTGCCTCATGCTATCCTGGTGAGAGTTAGTCATGAATCCGAAACGCTTAAAACTCAAGCCGAGCTTTGCCGAAGAGCGACGCTTCTTGGCTGAGGGCTACAAGCTGACGGCGGGAGTGGATGAGGTGGGGCGCGGCTGTCTGGCCGGGCCGGTAGTGGCCTGCGCCGTCATACTGCCGTGCAATATCCGCAGGCCATGGCTCAAAGAAGTGCGCGATAGCAAGCTACTCACTCACGACAAACGCGAATACCTTTTCAACTATATAGAAGAAACGTCTATCGCAGTGGGCACAGGCGTCGTAGCGCACGACATCATTGATACAATAGGCATCGGCAATGCCAGCAAACTGGCAATGCAACTGGCGATAGAGGAACTGAATCCTTCTCCCGACAGCTTGCTTATAGATTATTTCAAGCTGCCCGAAGTGAAGCTCCCTCAAAAGGGTATTATAGACGGGGACGGACTGTGCTACTCTATAGCCTGCGCATCCATCATCGCCAAGGTGACGCGCGACCTCCTGATGGTAGAGCTAGACGGGCAATATCCAGGTTATGGCTTGAGCCATCATAAAGGCTACGGAACAAAAGAACACTGGCGCTGCATCGAAGAAAAGGGATTGTCTCCCATCCACCGCCTGAGCTTCTGCCACCTGAAAGAGCGTTTTACTTCGGAAGATGAAGACTAAAGCCACCGGCCAACTGGGTGAAAAACTGGCGCAGGACTTCCTTAAAGAGCGCGGATATCAGATTGTAGAGACTAATTACCGTTCGCCTGACGGCGAAGTCGATATCATTGTCTCCCAAAAAGGCGTCCTAGTTTTCGTGGAAGTCAGAACCAAGAGCAGTCGCATGTTCGGCACTCCGGAAGAATCCGTTAACAGACGAAAAAAGCAAAAGCTTATAGCCGTATCGCAGCACTATCTACAAACTCATGAGCCGCAACCGCCATCTTGGCGTATAGATTTTGTGGCGGTCGAACTCGACAACAGAGGAAAGCTCAACCGTATTGAACATTTCGAGGATGCCATCGGTGATGAACAAATCTTCTGACACTCCTCCATTTGTGTTAGAATCAGTCAGAAAGCAGATGAGATAATCCAATGACTGACGCTCAGAACTCCAAACAGATATTACGCATCGTAGATGCCGACCTAAACCGCATCGGCGAGGGTTTGCGCGTTCTGGAAGAGGCCGCCCGTTTTATATTGAACGACGCCGTGCTTTCCGAAAGTCTTAAAACCATGCGCCATCAGTTATCCGTGCGTGATTTAGGAACTAGGTTGCGATATCTCGACGCGCGTGATTCGCAGAACGATGTCGGCACAGATATAAAAGTGAACTTGCAGTCAAACAAAAAGGAACTGGGGGAAACCATCACGGCCAATGCCCGCCGCGTAGAAGAATCCCTGCGCGTCATGGAAGAGATATCGAAGGTGAAAGGAATTGAGTTCGACTCGCAGACCTATCAGGACGCCCGATTCAAACTCTATACCATCGAGAAAGAGTTAATTGCGCGCATCACCCGCCGGGACAAGGCCGCGAGAATCTACGGTCTCTATGCCGTTATCGACTCGGATTGCCTCAAGGGCAGAAACATCATCGAGGTTGCCTCACAGGTGTTGGCGGGAGGCGTGAAGCTCATCCAGATCCGCGACAAAAACAGCGGTAAAAAAGAACTGCTCGTTCTCGCCATCGCGCTCAAAAAGCTGTGCGTCGAGAATGAAGCCCTGCTCATAATCAACGACCATCTGGATATTGCTCTGGCTTCTGACGCCGATGGCCTGCACGTGGGGCAGGAAGACCTGCCGGTAAAGGCGGCCCGCGCTTTTCTACCTATCGATAAACTGATCGGGTGCTCCGTGACGAGCGTGAACGAAGCGCAAAAAGCCAGAGAGGACGGCGCCGATTATCTGGCATGCGGCGCGGTATATGCTACGCCAACCAAGCTCGAATGCCCGGTGGTGGGGCTAGACGCGTTACGCGAAATCAAAAAAGCGGTGGACCTGCCGCTGGTGGCCATCGGCGGCATCAATATTGAAAATATTCCCGACATATTCGCTGCCGGAGTCGATGCGGCGGCGATAATCAGCGCGGTAGTACTGGCGAGGTCGCCCGAAAGCGCAGCTAAAGAAATTCTGGAAAGGATTGAAGCGTGCCATGGGCAGACTGACTGAAAACCTGGATGTCATTTCCGAACGCGTCCGGCTGGATTTCGAGGCGCAGGACAACGCAAGGGAAAAGGCCATGCCACTCAGCCGGGAGGTGATACGCCTCGCCAGTCATACAATAAGAGCCGTGCACCGCCACGAATATGAGATAGCTCGTAATTCTTTGGCTGAAGCGCGTAAACTGCTCTCAGAGGCTAAAAAATCGCTGAAAAGCTGCATCGAGCTGCCCAACACGCACTTCGTGTGGGATGCCGAAAAAGAGTTCGCCGAGGCTAGCCTTACGCTAAACCTCGTCCTAGGGGAAAAGATTCTATCGCCGGACGAGCTGGAAGTAGATAACGCCGCCTACCTCAACGGTTTGGCCGAAGGTGCCAGCGAGCTCAGGCGCTATTTGCTGGACAGCCTCAGAAAAGGCGATTACTCGCGCGGTGAGGAGCTGCTGGGTGATATGGACGACATCTATAACGTGCTGGTGACCATGGACTTTCCCGACAGCATCACCGGGGGATTGCGGCGCACCACTGACGCTTTGCGCGGCGTGCTGGAAAAAACTCGCAGTGACCTCACGCTTTCGGCTCAACAAAAGAGGCTGGAGGACAAACTGGGACAGCTCAACCCATCTTAGAAGCGGCCGTTTAAAAACGGATTGTCGCGGCGCTCGTCACCGATAGTGCTGGACGGCCCGTGTCCGGGATAGACTACCGTCTCGTCTGGGAGCGACAGCAGCCTGTCATGGATACTCGCCATCAATACTTGTGTGTCCCCGCCCGGAAAGTCGGTGCGGCCAATGCCCATATTGAAAAGGGTGTCTCCGGTGAAAACGAGGCCATCCCCCAGCAGGCATATACCACCGGGTGTGTGACCCGGCGTATGGATCACTCTCAGACCAAGTTCTCCAGCCTTTAAAGTTTCCCCGTCAACCAGCAGGCGGTCTGGCGTGACGTCAGAATGGCGGTAACCCAGCAGGGAATGTAAAAATTTGTCTTTGAGCATGGCGACGTCGGCGCCGTGCATGGCGATTGGAGAGTTGATCGCTTCCCGTACCAATTTAAGAGCGCCCGTATGGTCAGGATGCCCATGCGTCAGGATGATAAACACGACACTAAATCCCAGCTCTTTAACGCGGCTGAGTATGACGTCCGCCTCGTCTCCGGGGTCTATTATGAAACCCTTCCTGGTGATTTCGGAAGCGTAGATATAGCAGTTGGCTTGATAATCCCCCAGCGCTAGCGTTTCCAATATCATGATGGCAATTCTAACATCCCAGCGCATAGTGCTACAAACACGCATCTGACAAGTCTATTTTCTTTTGACATCGCAGGCCAAAGCTGGTAACTTTTAGCATTAAACCGGTTAAATAAATTATGTCAACAACTACAATTCTCATTATTGCCGCCGTTTTCCTGGCGGGTCTGGCTTCGGGTGCTCTCATTATCTGGTGGGTGCTGCGTCGCCGCAAAATGCCTTTAAACAAAGAGGCAAATTTAATTAAGCCGTTGCTTAAAGAAAATATATTGTCCGCAACACAGGCGGGACCGCTAGTTTTTCGCTGGAATTATGTCATCGTCCCGCTGTGTCTGGCTATCGCTTGCCTGCTGACTGCTATCACTTTTGTTTTCCTCCTCCCTTATCAGCTCGCCTTCCGATTCAATTCCGATGGCTCGGTTGCGACGTCTATGAACAAATACGTCTTTGTCATACTGATGGCGGTAGCCCAATTATTGTGTGCTCTGGCAGCCTGGTCCGTCGCCCAAGTGATTGTTCAATTGGGGAAAAAGATGTACCAGGCGAGCGAGCCTCAAATGGATTTGAGCGGGTTTGTCGCACTGATGAGCAACATGGTTCTACTGCCTCAGGTAATCCTGGCTTACCTGATGCTCGATACGTTTATTTATGGTGTCTGGTCCCGTCATTTAATATCAACCCGGAATTTTGCCATCGCGGCTGTCATCATTGGCAGCGCAATATTATGCGCCATGTTCATACGTCTGGCATCACGGGCGCGTAGTGCGCTTAACAAGCAGTAAGGAGAGTTTCACTTTGGTTGAACAAGTTAGTGATAAGATGGAAAAACTGGTCTCGCTGTGCAAGAGGCGTGGCTTTATCTTCCCCTCGAGCGAGATTTACGGTGGGCTTTCCAGTTGCTGGGACTACGGGCCGCTGGGCGTCGAGATGAAACGCAATATCAAGGGCGCCTGGTGGCAGACCATCGTGCAGAACCGCGATGACGTGGTGGGGCTGGACACCAGCATCCTGATGCACCCACGCGTGTGGGAGGCCAGCGGGCATATCACCGGTTTTTCCGACCCGTTGGTGGAATGCAAGAAATGCAACCTGCGCTTCCGCGCCGACGAGCTCAAAGAACAGAAATGCAATGTTTGCGGCAGCCCCCTTTCCGAACCGCGCCAGTTCAACCTGATGTTCAAGACCTTCATGGGTCCCGTCGAGGATCAGGCCGGCGTGGTGTACCTGCGGCCTGAGACGGCGCAAGGTATTTACGTCAATTTCGAGAATGTGCTGGCCAGCACACGCAAGAAGCTGCCGCTGGGTATCGCCCAGCAGGGCAAGAGCTTCCGTAACGAGATTACCACGGGTAACTTCATCTTCCGCAGTCGCGAGTTCGAGCAGATGGAGCTCGAGTTTTTCGTCAAACCCGGCACGGACATGGAGTGGTTCGATTACTGGACCAACGCCAGGCTCGCCTGGTACATTATGCTGGGTATCAAGCCGGAGAATCTGCGGCTGGCGCCTCACCCCAAGGAAGACCTGGCGCACTACGCCCGCTGCTGCACTGACGTAGAGTACCGGTTCCCCTGGAACTGGGGAGAGCTCGAGGGCATTGCCAACCGCGGCGACTTCGACCTCAAACAGCACGCCAAATTCAGCGGCAAGGGTTTGAGCTACTTCGACGAGGAGAGCAAGGAGACCATCGTGCCGTACGTTATCGAGCCATCCGCCGGGGTGGACCGCTCGATGCTGGCCTTTCTGTGCGACGCCTACGAGGAAGAACCGGACAAGGATGAAATCCGCATTGTATTACACCTGCATCCGGCTATCGCACCCGTCAAGGTCGCCGTGCTACCGTTGAGCAAAAAAGAGCCTTTGGCCGCGCTTTCCCAGCAAATCTACTCGGAGTTGAGACAGCAGTGGACGGCTGCTTACGACGATGCGCAGAGCATAGGCAGACGTTACCGCCGACAGGATGAAATCGGCACACCGTACTGCGTCACTATCGATTTCCAGTCGCTGGAAGACAAACAGGTGACGGTGCGCGAGCGCGACAGCATGCAGCAAATACGCGTGCCCATAGCGGAGCTTAAGGGCGTGCTGTCTACCAGACTCTGCGTTTAGGAACGGCGCGTCTCAGGCAGAGAAGAATGAAGATCATCCACTTTGCAGACCTCCACCTGGGTGTGGAAAGCTATGGGCATGTCGATGCGGAGACCGGGCTGTCGTCACGCTTCCGGGATTTTTTGGACTCCTTCGACCGCCTGGTGGACTACGCCATAGAAAAAAAGGCTGACCTGGTGCTCTTCTGTGGTGACGCGTATAAGAGCCGTGACCCCTCCCAGACGCAGCAACGGGAGTTCGCACGGAGAGTCAAGAAACTGGCTGGGTGCGGCATACCTGTTTTCCTGCTCGTGGGCAACCACGACCTGCCCAACGCCTCCGGGCGCGCTACCACCACTGAGATCTTTGACACGCTGGCAATAGAGAACGTATTCGTGGCCGGGCATCCTGGTCTTTTCCCCATTGCGACACCGTCGGGTATCATCCAGGTTGTGGCTCTTCCCTGGCTCAAACGCAGCAACGTGGTAGGCAAAGAAGAGGCCTCGAAACTGGACTTCGCACAGATCAACCAGAAAATGCAGGAGATTCTGGGGGATGTCATCGATAAGCTGTCATCCGAGCTTGACCCAGCACTACCTGCAGTATTGGCAGCCCACGTGTGGGTGCAGGGCGCTAGGGTGGGTTCCGAAGAAGCCATGAGCATCGGGCAGGAGCATATGCTACTGGTAAGCGCTGTGAACAAGCCTTGTTTTGATTATGTGGCGCTGGGGCATATTCACCGACATCAGGTGCTGCACGAGCATCCCCCCGTGGTCTATGCGGGCAGTCTGGAACGTCTCGATTTTGGTGACGCAGACGATGAAAAAGGGTTTTATGTTGTAGATATCGAGCACACTCCGCAGAAGAGGTGGACGGGTTTTGAATTCCGGGGTGTCGCCGGGCGACGCTTTTTGACAGTCCAGGTCAATCTGACATCAGAAGATAGAGATCCGACCGAAACCGTTCTCAAGGTAATCGAATCCTCGAGTGACGAGATTTGTGGCAACATCGTGCGCCTCGAAATCAACATCCCACAGGAGTGTGAGGGGCGGTTAGATGAAAACGCCATCCGGCAGGCGGCGTCCGAAACCTATTACTTCTCGATTGTTAAAAACGTAAAACGTAGTTCGCGTCCGCGGCTGGGAGAATCATCGGTTGAGGCTCTCTCTCCAACTCAGACTCTGTGGGCTTACATAGAACTCAAGCGACCTGAGTACTCCAGAGAAACCGCAGACAAACTAGTCGAACTCGGTACCGCCATCATCCAGTCCAACCGAGACAGCTAGAGTGACTTGGGACTATAATAGATAATATCTTTGGGCAGGAGGCTGTTTTGCATACGACGAGTCGCTCTCCCCTGTTCGAAAATCGTTATGACGCCGGAATCCAACTGGCAGCCAAACTGGCCGAGTATAAAACCCAGCAGGTAATTGTGCTGGCTATTCCCAATGGCGGTGTGCCTGTCGCTGTTTCTGTGGCCTTAGCGCTGAATGCCAACCTCGATATCGTCGTTGCACGCAAGTTGCCTATACCTCTGCTTCCAGAGGGCGGGTTCGGGGCCGTAGCCGACGACGGCACCACTATCTTCAACCAGGCCGTGCTAAAAGCCATCAATCTTGACGAGCACCAGATAAACTACCAGGTTAACAAGGTGCGTAGCGACATACGCCAGCGTAGCCTTATCTACCGCAACAACCGAACTCTTGCTATAGTAAAAGGTAAAACAGCCATCATCGTGGATGACGGCCTTGCTTCGGGCTATACCATGCTGGCCGCGGTGGAATCGGTCAAGAGGCGCCAGCCGGCGCGCATCATCGTGGCCGTCCCGGTGGCATCGGAGGTTGCCGTAGCCCAGGTGGCCAAGGCGACCAACAGGGTGGTCACTGTGGAAACGTCACATGCACAGAAGTTTTATATTGCGGATTACTACCGTTACTGGAATTCGCTCAGCGAAGAAGAAGGCGTGCGTTGTTTCAAGGACTGGCAGGCAAGGCAACTTGAAAGCGAGATCAGGCCCCCCCCTCCACCTCCTCCGGCCACAAAGTACAAGCGAGGTACTTATTGAACACGCCCGTCAACGAAGTCCTGCTGATAGCCACCGTGGCCTGGTTTATCGCCCAGACTCTTAAGGTGGTGGGCGGGCTGATAAGGGAAAAACGTCTCGATATGGGCTTTTTCATGCGCAGCGGCGGCATGCCCAGCTCCCATACGGCACTGGTGACATCGCTGTCGACGTCCGTGGGCATA
The DNA here is from genome assembly GCA_049520695.1 of Dehalococcoidales bacterium. Taxonomy (GTDB): domain Bacteria; phylum Chloroflexota; class Dehalococcoidia; order Dehalococcoidales; family UBA1222; genus SURF-27. The sequence goes on from JBEKPN010000019.1 coordinate 7,871, forward strand.
TTGCTGGGCTTCAATTCAATTGAGTTTGCTATTTCGGCGGTGTTCGCATCAATCGTGATGTACGATGCCGCCGGTGTCAGGCGCTCGGTGAGCAGGCAGTCAGTCATCCTCAACAGGATCCTCCAGGAACTGCGCCAGCATCGCCCCAAGGACGTGGAGCATGATGTGCGTGAACTTATTGGGCACACGCCCTTCCAAGTATTCAGCGGGGCTTTACTTGGTATCGGCATCGCGGTGGTTTGGCTGTGGTTGAACGGGGAACTGAAGATTTAGAGCCTAATCAAAAAGGCTCTTGTATTTTTTACGCTAGGGCTCAATTATTCTAAAGGTATTGATATCCACCAGCCCTAGATCGGTCAACCGCAGTGCAGGAATCACCGGCAAAGCCAAAAACGAGAGCGTGGCGAAGGGAGTGGCTAACCCGCAACCGAGATCTTTAGCGGCCTCCTCCAGGCGAGTAAAATTCTGCACGACTTCCGCCAGCGGTCTATCAGACATCAACCCTGCTACAGGAAGAGCCAGACTTGTCCGGACATGGCCGCCCTCTACTGCCGCAAGCCCGCCTTGCATCGAGACAATCTGTTCGATAGCAGTCAGTATGTCTTTATCGTTCGTTCCCACCGCCACGATATTGTGCGAGTCGTGGGCCACAGAGGACGCCAGCGCGCCGCGCTTGAGGCCGAAACCCTTTACTATACCCCTGCCGATATTGCCACTGGCCCTATGTCGTTCCACCACAATCGCCTTGAGGAGATCGTGCTCCACGTCGGTTTGTACGTAGCCGTTTTTGTCGCGCCTGACTTTTAGGTTCAGGCTGCGCGTGACTATCTGGCCGGGGATGATTTCGATAACTGGGAAGGTCTCATCGGAAGTTTTTAAACGAAGCGCCTCTATGCCAAAAGGCTTGACCATAAAGGTGTTTTCGAGGCGCTTCCTGCTGTTTGACATCAGATTAAACAAGGGTTGGCCATTTCGAGCCACCAATTTTCCACGATGAAAGACCATACCGGCTTCGAATCGGTTTAAATCATGCGTAACAATCAGGTTAGCGCGATACCCGGGGGCCACTGCGCCGATCTGTTTCAAACCGAAGCGCTCGGCGGCATTGATGGTCGCCATCTGGATGGCTCGCACCGGCTCAAGGCCTAAACCGATAGCCTTACGCACTATGGCATCTATATCGCCGTCACGCAAAAGGTCGGTGCAACTGCGGTCGTCAACTACGAACAGGCAGCGTTTGTACGTCCTATGGCTGACCAGCGGCAGCAGGGCTTCCAGATTCTTCTCCGAAGATCCCTCGCGTATCATGACATACATACCGCGGGCCACTTTTTCCTTTGCCTCAGACAAACTTACACATTCGTGATCGGACGTGATGCCGGAGGAGATATAAGCATTGAGGTCATGGCCGCTCAGACCAGGCGCGTGGCCATCGATCGGTTTCCCCCCGGAGGTTGCAATCTTTTCCATAACGCCCTGGTCGCCGCATAAAACCCCCGGATAATTCATCATTTCGCCGAGGCCAATAACCTCTCTGCTGCGCAATAATTTGCGAATAGTTTCGCCGTCGATGGAAAAACCTGAAGTCTCAAGATGAGTTGCTGGCACGCACGAAGGCGCCATCACGAAAAACTCAAATGGAAGACGACGTGAGGCTTTCAAGATGTAATCGATGCCCTTAACGCCGCTTACGTTCGCTATCTCATGCAAATCGGTAATGACGCCGAGAGTACCATGAGGAATTACCGCGCTAGCGTACTGCTCGATATCCAGCATAGAGCTTTCAATGTGCGTATGTCCGTTGATGAGGCCGGGAAGAACATATTGCCCTTTTATGTCAATTATTTCATGGGCAAGCTGGTAGTCTCCGATGCCGGCGATCAGACCGCCGTATATGGCTACATTTCCCTTTTCGATCTCGCCATTGAAAACGTTGACTACGTAGGCGTTGGATATTATGAGATCGGCAGGTTTGAGACCTCGCGCCACCTTGATGAGGTCTGAAGTTTGATTCAACGTATCAACCTTCTTTCTTAATGATACGAATATCGGGAAGGTTACGGTATTTTTCAGCGTAATCGGTGCCGTAACCGACGACGAACCTGTCGGGAATGGTGAATCCCAAATAGTCTATATTGACGGGAAGCTTGCGCTGCGAAGGCTTATCCAGCAGGGCACACAGGCGGAGAGAAGCCGGTGTCTCCTCGCGTAGGCAGTCAAGCAGAAAATGCATTGTCAGGCCGCTATCCACGATGTCTTCAACCACCAGGACATGTCGGCCTTTGA
>JBEKPN010000020.1:0-10094 GCA_049520695.1 Dehalococcoidales bacterium
CGCTATACTCGATCACCAGCGCGAAACGGGTCAGTTTGCCGCCGGGCATATCAGCCTTGCCGGACATTTTTTCGTCCACCTCGCGCGGTGACAGAGCCAGCGCCATAACTACTTCACCAGCTCCAGCTGCGCCATAGGGGCGCCGTCCCCCAGACGCGGCGACAATTTGGTAATGCGTGTGTAGCCGCCCTTGCGCTCAGCGTAACGCTTGGAGATGTCGCCGAAGACCTTCTCCACGACAGCCTCATCATAAATGAAGGCCAGCGCGCGCCTGCGCGCGCTCAGGTCGCCCTTTTTACCCAGGGTGATGATCTTCTCCGCCATGTTGCGGATTTCCTTGGCCTTGGCTTCGGTGGTGATAATCTTCTCGCTGTCCATCAGGTTCATCACCAGGTTGCGGTACATGGCCGTGCGATGCGCCGTCGGCCGGTCGAATTTTCTGCCTGAAACGTTATGACTCATATTTCCTCACCTTGAACAAAATAGACAGGGGATTCTGAACTTACTTTTTCTTGCGGGCGGGTTTTTTGACTTCTTCCGCCGTTTCTTCAACGGTTTCCTCGGCCTCTGGTTGGCTCAGGCTGGGGAAGGAAAGCCCCAAACCCGCCAGTTTCTCTTCAACTTCCTGACGCGATTTCTGTCCGAAGTTGCGCAGCGAAAGGAGCTCTTTTTCGCCCAGGCTGACCAGTTCGCCCACCGTGTTGATGCCGCTTCTGCGCAGGCAATTCATGGCGCGCACGGAAAGGTCCAGCTTCTCCACCGGCATGTTGTAAAGGTCGTCCGGGATGGAAGCACGAATGGCCTTCTTCTCGTCATCGATAGCGGAGACGCGCCCGTAGTCCACCATCGGTTTGAGCTGTTCCACCAGCAGAGTGGCACCGCGGCTGATAGCTCTAGACGGGGCCAGTGTGCCGTCGGTCCATATCTCGAGGGTCAGCTTTTCCTGGCTGGTCTCGCGGCCCAGATGCAGCGGCTCGGTAATGAAGTTCACCTTGCGGACCGGCGTGAAAATAGCGTCCACCGGTATGGTCCCGATGGGCAGGTTGTCGGCACCACCGGCTGTCTGGTAACCCATGCCCAGCTCCACATCCATCTCTACAGAGAGATGCGCGTTCTTGCCGCTCAAGGTAGCCAGATAGAGATCCGGGTTGACTATCTCGAAGTCCATCGAAGGGGTGATATCGGAGGCATGCACCTCGCCTTCACCCTCTTTTTCGAGATAGAGCTTGCCGGATTGCCCGGTGACGGGTTTCAGCCTGAGTGACTTTATGTTGAGCATGAAATCGAGCACGTCTTCCTTGACGTTGGGAATAGGCGAAAACTCGTGCTGAATGCCTTCGATGCGCACTCTGGTAACGGCAGCCCCGGGGAGATAGCGCAGCAGCACGCGGCGCATTGCATTGCCCAGCGTCGCGCCAAAGCCTTTCTCCAGGGGTTCTGCTACAAATCGTCCGTATTTTTCATCGGATTCTACATTCTCAATCTTGGGTATAGATAGGCTCGCCAAAATGGCCTCCCTTAGCTTCTAGCGCGAGTAGTACTCGACCACCGAAGCCATATCGTACTTAGTTTCCACGTCGCCGGGTGTAGGCAGACTGACGACGCGCCCGACCATCGGCGTTTTATCCAGGCTGAGCCACGGCACAACTACCTTGCTGCCTACGCTCTCCGCCACCAGTTTGAAGTAAGCACTTTTTTTGCTCGTCTCATGCCAGCCGATGATGTCGCCCTCCTTCACCAGGAAAGATGGGATATCGGTGCGCTGGCCGTTGACCAGGAAGTGTCCGTGCTGTACCAGCTGGCGCGCTTGAGCCCGTGAATCGGCAAAACCCAGCCGATAGATGACATTGTCCAGCCGTTTCTCTAGGAGAACCATCAGGTTTTCGCCGGTGATGCCGCTCTGGCGCTCGGCCTCGGCAAAAAAGCGGCGGAACTGGCGCTCGAGCACCCCATAGCTGTAGCGCACCTTCTGTTTTTCACGCAGTTGCATACCACGGTCAGAAAGACGGCGGCGGCGTGAAAGCTGAGGCCCCGGCGCCTTGGGGCGCTTGTCGTAGGTACACTTGGTGACGCATTTGTCACCCTTGAGGAAGAGTTTCTCCCCGCTGCGGCGGCATAAACGGCATTTCGCTTCGGTATATCTGGCCATAGGTTATACGCGCCTCCTTTTGGGCGGACGGCAGCCGTTGTGTGGCACTGGTGTGACGTCACGAATGCTGGTAATGTGAAGGCCAGAAGCCTGCAGCGAACGGATGGCCGCCTCTCTGCCGCTCCCGGGGCCTTTGACGAATACCTCGACCTGTTTCAGTCCGGCCTCCATGGCCTTGCGGGCCGCGGTAGTAGCTGCCATCTGGGCGGCATAGGGCGTGCTCTTGCGCGAGCCCTTGAAGCCCGAGGCGCCGGCGCTGGAGGAGGAAATGACGTTCCCCTGCAGGTCAGTCAGCGTGACAATGGTATTGTTAAAAGTGGCCTGAACATAGGCTCTCCCGGAAGGTACGACCTTCTTTTCGCGTTTCCTGGTTGTCTTCTTAGTCTGTGCCATGTACTGCTCCTAGTTATATCTCAATTTAACCCGACTACTTCTTGGCGCCGCGCTTCTGTCCGCGGCCGGCTACTGTCTTGGGCTTGCCCTTGCGGGTGCGGGCGTTGGTGCGCGTGCGCTGTCCCCTCACCGGCAGTCCCCTCCTGTGGCGCAGTCCACGGTAAGAGCCTATATCTATTAGGCGCTTGATGTTGAGGTTGACTTCCTTGCGCAGCTCGCCTTCGACGCGAAACTCGCGGTCGATGTACTCGCGGATGCGGTTGAGTTCAGCCTCGGAAAGCTCATCCATCTTGGTCTCAGGCTTAACCTTGGTGGCTTCCAGAATCTGGAAAGCCCGCGACGAGCCAACGCCGTAAAGGTACTGCAATGAGACCCACGCCTGCTTTTCTTTGGGGAGATCCACTCCGGCTATACGTGCCATCTAATCCTCCTCTAGACCAACCTAACCCTGGCGCTGCTTGTGCTTGGGGTTAGTGCAGATATTGCGAACCACGCCCTTGCGCTTTATTATCTTGCATTTTTCACACTGTGTCTTGACCGATGCCCTTACTTTCATGTCATTCCTTCCTCTGAATACGACTGTTTATTTAAAACGGTAAGTGATGCGCCCGCGCGTCAGGTCGTAGGGTGAAAGCTCCACCAGGACCTTATCGCCGGGCAGCACTCTTATGTAATGTACCCTGATCTTGCCCGAGATATGGGCCAGCACAGTATGTCCGTTAGCCAGCTTCACCTGAAAGGTGGCGTTGGGCAGTGCCTCCACTACCGTCCCTTCTACCTCGATGGCTTCTTTCTTCGTCATTATTTCCCTTATTATACCCTGGTCAGAATTTCGGCCTTGTCCGCTGTAACGGCCACCGTATGTTCGAAATGAGCTGCCAGGCTGCCGTCGGCCGTCGAAACCACCCAGTTATCCCGGCCCACCTTTGTACGCCAACCCCCGGTAGTGAGCATCGGCTCGAGCGCCAGCGTCATGCCCTTTTTTAGTTCCGGCCCCGTGCCAGGCTCCCCGAAATTGGGTACCAGCGGATCCTCGTGCATTTCGCGGCCTATACCGTGCCCGGTGTACTCGCGAATCACCGAAAACCCACGCGCCTCGGCATAACGCTGGATGGCGGAAGAAATGTCCCCCAGCCGGCCTCCAGCCCTAGCGGCCGCTATCCCTGCCACCAGCGCCTCCTGAGTGGCGCTCACCAGCCCCCTGGCCAGCAGCCCCGCCTCACCAACCATAACGGTGATGGCGGCGTCTCCCTGGTATCCGTCCACGACGGCCCCGAAATCCAGCGAGACGATATCACCTTCTTTTATAATCCGATTGCCCGGTATGCCGTGCACTATCTCGTCGTTAATGGAGACACACACGCTTGCCGGGTAGCCGCGGTAACCCTTGAAAGATGAGCGGCCCCCCAGTGCCTTAAGCTCACGTTCGGCAATCTCATTCAATTCGCTGGTTTTCATTCCCGCCCGCACGCTGCTTTTGAGCACGTCCAGCACCAGAGCCACCACACGCCCCGCTTTACGCATCGCCTCCAGTCCGCGCTCTCCCTTTATGCCTATGGCCATTCTAAATTCGTCCACCGACGGCACTCACGATGCGACCGGTGACCTTTTTCACGTCACCCTCGCCATCTATCTCAGCCAGCTTCCCCTGCCGGCGGTAGTAATCGATAAGCGGTGCGGTATCCCTGAAGTACACCTCCAGGCGTTTCGTCACCGTTTCCGGCGAGTCGTCCGTTCTCTGGTAGAGCTCCCCGCCGCACTTCTGACAGGCATCGGCGTCGCCCGCCGCTCCGTACCGCGTGTATGGTGTCTGGCACTGGCGACACAGCCAGCGATTTGAAAGCCGCCGCACCAGTTCTGGCTGGGCCACATGGATGTAAACCACCCACCCGACGTTCTTGCCCTGGCGCTTGAGAGTCTTATCCAGGCTCTCGGCTTGTGCCAGGTTACGCGGAAAGCCGTCCAGAATAACGCCTTTTTGTTTGGAGGGCTGCGCCAGCCGGTCGAGCACCATCTGGGTAGTGACCTCATCAGGCACCAGCACCCCTTTTTCCATATAGGCGTTTACTTTGCGTCCCAGTTCATCCCCCCTCTCCACCGCCTGGCGGAACAGGTCTCCGGAAGAGATATGCGCCATGTCCATTTCCCGGGCTACACCCGCCGCCTGCGTTCCCTTGCCGGCTCCGGGCGCGCCCAGAAAGATAAAAATCGCCTTTTGCTCTTTAGCCAAATACACACTCTACTTGATGAAGCCTTCATAGCGGCGCATGGCCAGCTGGGCCTCCATCTGTTTCATGGTATCCAGAACCACTCCCACCACAATCAGCATCCCGGCACTGGAAAGCGTCAGCATCTGTTTGTTTACCGCAAAGCCAGCGATGAAGGGGACAATAGCCACCAGAGCTAAGAAAAGGGCGCCCCCCCACGTGATGCGCATAATAACGTCGTTCAAATAGGTGGAGGTCTGTTTGCCAGGACGTATGCCCGGGATGAAACCGCCCTGCCGCTGCAGCACGCCGGGCAGGTCTTGCTGCTGGAAAATGACGGTGGTATAGAAAAAGGAGAAGCCCACCACCAGCAGGAAGTAGAGACCCCAGTAAATAAGCCCCTCGGGAGGAGCGGTGCTCGAGCTGAACACTCTTACAATCTGGCTGGCGAAATTAGTGCCTGTGGTGGTACCGCCGAACCAATTGGAGATGATGCCAGGGAAGGTCACCATGGCCATGGCGAAGATGAGCGGGATCATGCCGGCGGTGTTAACGCGCATGGGTATATAGCTCGAACCGCTCTGGCGGTACATGCGGCCGCCGCGGTAGACGCTCTTGGCATACTGCACAGGTATGCGCCGGTGCGCCTCGGTGAAGATGACGATAAAGAACGCCGTCAGCAGGCTGATGATAATGAAGACGATTAAACCCGTCACCTGCCCCTGTTGCCCGGCCAGGTAGCCCTGGCCAATCTGCGTGGGCAAGGTTGCCATGATGCCGGCGAAGATGATGATGGACACGCCGTTTCCGATGCCGTACTGAGTTATCTGCTCGCCCAGCCAGACGCAGAACATGCTGCCGGCGATAAGAGACAGTATGATAGCAATGGTGGAAAGCAAACCCGTGTCGGCGATAGCCCCCTGGTTACGCATCAATACCAACTGACCATAGCCGGAAAGCCCGGCCAGCGGCACCATCAGCCAGTGTGTGATGGTGTTTATCCTGTCGCGCCCCCGCTCACCTTCCTCGGCCAGCCGCTGCAGCGCCGGTATGATGGGCGTCATCAGCGTGATGACGATGCTGGCGGTGATATACGGGTAAACGCCCATAGCAGCTATGCTGAAGTTCTTGAGCGCCCCGCCGCTGAACAGGTCCAGCATGCCCATCAGCGGGTTGTTCTGAATAAAGGTTTTCAGAGCCGTAGCATCGATACCTGGTACGGGCACGTGTGCTACGAAACGGAACACCACCAGTATGCCGAGGGTGACCAGGAGACGACGCCGCAGGTCCGGCAGGCTGAATGCATCTATCATCGCCTGGATGAGACGCGGCCTGGACGACGCTTTTTGCGCCATTAGGCGACCTCCTCCGCAGTGCCGCCAGCGGCTTCGATTTTGGTCTTGGCCGCCGCCGAATAGCTGCTCACTTTTACGTTGAGCGCACGGTCGATATCGCCGCCGGCCAATATTTTAACCGGCAGCGCCGTTGATTTGATAAGCCCTTCGGCCAGCAGGGCTTCTGGAGTAATTTCACTGCCTGCCTCGAAACAGTTCAGCGCAGATACGTTTATGACGCTTACGTTCTGCTTGAATATGTTGGTAAAACCGCGTTTCTCAGGCAGGCGCTTGATGATGGGGAGTTGGCCGCCTTCAAAACCGGGCCTCACGCCGAAACCGGCGCGCGCCTTGTTGCCCTTGCAGCCGCGCCCCGAAAAGGTGCCGTGGCCGCTTCCGGCGCCGCGCCCAACGCGCTTGTGCGCCTTGTGCGAACCCTCGGCAGGTGATAATTCGTTCTGCTTCATTTAAGACACCTCCTCGACTTTGACCAGGTGCCTTACCTTGACGATCATGCCGCGCAGAGCAACAGAATCCTCATGGACTACGCTCTGGTTGAGACGCTTGAGCCCCAGAGACTGGACAGTGCGCTTCTGGTCCTTGGCATAGCCGATATCACTTTTAATCCACGTAACTTTAAGTTTAGCCACCGCTGGCCTCCTGCGGCTGTTCTTCACCCTTGCGCCGGGCCATTTCCTTCTTGGGATCTTTCAGGCTGGACAGGGCCAGCATAACGGCCTTGGCCACGTTGGTCTTGTTGGCACTGCCGAGCGATTTGGTCAGTATATCCTTGATTCCCACCGCCTCTACCACCGCCCGCACGCTGCCGCCGGCGATGATGCCGATGCCCGGCGCGGCCGGCTTGAGCAACACCTGAGCAGCGCCGAACTTGGCGGTCACTTCGTAAGGGATGGTATTACCCGCCATCTGAACTGCTATAAGGTGCTTGTGGGCCACGGCATTGGCCTTGTTGATGGCCTCCGGGACTTCATTGGACTTGCCCGTGCCGATGCCCACGTGCCCCGCCCCATCCCCGCTCACCACCAGCGCAGCAAAGCTGAGGCGCTTGCCGCCTTTTAGTACCTTGGAGACGCGGTTGATATAGATCAGCTTGTCGTTTAAAGCCAGCTCGGTCGGGTCGATCTTACTTCTGGTAATACTTTCCTTAGCCACTTCGTTCCGTCCTTTTAGAATTCCAGCCCGGCTTTGCGGGCAGCTTCGGCCAGGCTCTTGACACGGCCATGAAATTTGTAGCCGCCACGGTCAAACACCACTTGCTTGACGCCGGCCTTGAGCGCCCTCTCGGCCACTGTGGTGCCGATGACGTCCGCCTGCTCGGCCTTTTTCTTGCCCTCCACCTTCTTGGCAATGGCGGGCTCCAGCGTCGAGGCTGAGGTCAGCGTGTGCCCCTGCTCGTCATCTATTACCTGGACGTAAATGTGCTGTAAGCTGCGGAAAACGCACAGCCGGGGACGCGCCGCCGTGCCCTTGAGCGTGGCACGAATGCGGGCGTGCCTGGTCTGGCGCGCTTTTCTGGTACTAAGCTTGGCCATTATTTCGTTTTACCTCCACCGACAGCCTTGCCGGCCTTGCCCGGCTTGAGCTTCACGGTCTCACCGGCGTAGCGGATGCCCTTACCCTTGTAAGCATCCGGGGGGCGGATGCGTCGGATTTCGGCAGCCGTCTGGCCGACAGTTTCTTTATCGATACCTGATACTTTGACATTCAAATTCTTGGCGTCCACTTCCAGCGTGATACCCGGACGAGGCTTGACGCTGATGATGTGGGTAAAGCCTACGCGCAAGTTGACGTTGGCGCCCTCTTTTTCCGCGCGGAAACCTACGCCCACAATTTCGAGGTTCTTCTCATACCCCTTGGTAACGCCTTCGATCATGTTGGCCAGCAGGCTACGCGTCAGGCCGTGCAGGGCACGGTGTGTCTTGTCATCCGACGGGCGCGCTACGATAAGTTTGCCGCTTTCCAGAGTAAGCGCCATATCCGGGCTGATGACCCGCTTGAGCTCGCCCTTGGGGCCCTTAACGCTGATCTCGCTCCCTTTAATATTGACCACCACTCCCGGCGGTACTGTTATTGGCATGCGACCTATCCTGGACATAATTCAGCCCTCAAATTCTATTTACCAGATGTAGCACAGGAGCTCGCCGCCGAGACCCTGTTTCCAAGCTTTATAGCTGGGCACCACGCCGCGCGATGTGGAGAGTATGGCGATGCCCATGCCGCCGTAAACGCGCGGGATCTCGTTGCGTTGAACGTACAGGCGTAGGCCAGGCTTGCTCATGCGCTTCAGCCCGATGATCATGGGCTTGTTGCGCTCCTGGTATTTGAGCGTAATTTTCATGGCCCGCTCGGTACCCGTCCCCGTCACCTCATAACCGGCGATATAGCCTTCCTGCTTTAGAATCTTGGCGATGTTGAGCTTCATTTTGGAAGCCGGCATGGACACGCTGTCGTGCCGCGCCATGGCGCTGTTACGAATCCGGGTTAACATATCGGCTATGGGATCACTTACTGCCATCCGCTTCTTCCTCCGTTTCTATGGGTTTACCAACTGGATTTGCGTACGCCGGGTATCTGCCCTGAAAGTGCCATCCTGCGGAAACAGATACGGCATAAACCAAACAAGCGGATGTAACCCCGCGAACGCCCGCACAGGTGGCAGCGGTTATGCTGCTGCACGCGGTATTTGGTCGGGCGCTTTGCTTTTACGATTTCTGATGTCTTAGCCATTTTTACCTCGTTCCTTAGTCCTTAGTGAAAGGCATGCCCAGAAGCTCGAGCAACTGGCGGCCTTCTTCATCGGTCCTGGCTGTGGTCACTATGGAGACCTCCAGGCCGCGCAGTTTGTCCACTTTTTCAAATTCTATCTCGGGGAAGACTGTCTGCTCCTTGAAACCCAGAGTGTAGTTGCCCCGTCCGTCCCAGCTGTTGGGTACGCCGGCAAATTCACGGATGCGGGGCAGCACGATGCTGATAAGCTTGTCCAGAAATTCGTACATGCGCGCGCCCCGGAGCGTCACCTTGACGCCAACTGGCATGCCCACCCTCAGCTTGAAGGCCGAGATGGACTTGGTAGAGCGGCGTACGATGGGATGCTGCCCCGAAATGGCGGCCAGGTCCGCCTGGGCGGCTTCGATAGCCTTGGCATTGGTGACGGCCTCGCCGGCGCCGATATTGAGCACGACCTTCTGGATACGCGGCACCTGCATCACGTTTGAATAGCCATTCTGCTTGATAAGAGCCGGTATGACGTCTTTACGATATTTATCTTGCAGTCTTGACATCTTAGTCCAACACCTCTTGGCAAACCTTGCAGTAGCGCACGCGCTTGCCGTCGTCCAGCGTCTTTTTGCCGATACGCACCGGTTTGCTGCATTTGGGGCAAAGTAGCATGACGTTGGAGGCGTCCAGCGGGGCTTCGCGCTCGATGATACCTGCCTGTCTGGCTTCGCCACGCGGCTTGGTGTGCTTTTTAATGATGTTCACACCGTCTACCAGCACCTTGTCTTCCCTGAGGTAGGCAAAGTGCACCTTTCCCTTCTTCCCCTTGTCCTTGCCTGCGATCACCAGTACGGTGTCGTTCTTTTTGATATTCATAATACTAAACCACCTAAAGTACTTCGGGTGCCAGCGAAATTATCTTGGTGAAATTCTTCTCTCTGAGTTCCCTGGCCACCGGGCCGAATATACGAGTGCCCTTGGGATTGTTCTTGTCCGTCAGAATAACGCCAGCGTTGTCGTCGAAACGGATATACGAGCCGTCGGGGCGGCGGTAGGGCTGCGATACGCGAACGATGACCGCCTGCACCACCTCGCCTTTTTTCACCGCTGCGTCGGGGGTGGCCTTCTTGACGGCACAGGAAATAACGTCACCCACGTGGGCATCCTTGCGTCCGGTGCCGCCTGGAATATTGATGCACATTATCTGGCGGGCTCCGGTATTATCCGCCACTCTCAATCTGGTATAAGGTTTAATCACGGTAATACCCTCTT